>NZ_KB891236.1 GCF_000373365.1 Parafrankia discariae | reverse complement strand
GGCCCTTCTCGAACCAGAAGGTCGCGTACCAGTTCGAGGCGAAGTACTCCGACGGCAGCTTCTGCAGTTTGTGGAAGTACTCCGGCGCGTTCTCCTCGAGCTCGTAGTCCATCGCCTCGAGCATGAAGGGGATCCAGCCGATGCCGCTCTCGACCGAGACCATCTTCAGGTTGGGATGGCGGTCGAACATTCCCGAGTAGCAGCTGTTGAGCAGCAGCCGGGAGTTGTTCTGGAACAGCGACGCGCCGCCGATCGCCGGCTTCACGTAGTCGTCCTGGCTCGGCCAGCGGGTCGTGCCGAAGTAGGACAGCGCGGTCTGGCTCGCCCCGATGTGGAAGTGCGCAGGGAGCTGGTTGCCGGCGCAGATCCCCAGAACGGGTCCCAGGCGGGGTCGCCTGGGTCGGGGGAGCCGGAGTCCTGTGGGTCGGCGGTCATGTTGACCCCGCGGTAGCCCAGCGCGGCGCAGCGCTGGGCCTCGCGCACACAGGCCGCGATGTCCCACGCGGGCATGATCGGCATGAGGAGCAGCCGGTTGCCCGACTCCGCCTGGACCTGCGCCATCGCGTCGTTGTAGAGCTCCACGCAGAGCCGGAGCACGATCGGGTCCTGGACCGAGTTGCGCAGGTTCTGGCCGCCGATGCCGATCGCGTTGGGGTAGAGGACCTGCGTGTGGATGCCGAGCTCGTCCATCAGGCGCAGCCGCTCCCGGGGGTCCCACGCCGCGGGGCGCACGTCGTCGATGCCCCACGACCCGCCCTGGGAGTCCCGGAACGGGTGCTTCTTCCCGTGGTGGTCGACGGTGCCGCCGGAGCCCGCCTTGCCGAACGCCTTGCCCTCGACGATCCACATGTCGGCACCGTCGATCCGCTCGACGTGCGGGACCCGGTCCTCGTAGCCCTTCGGCGCCCGTTCGGTGAACAGGTCGTGGCGCTCGGTCATGTGGGCGTCGGCGTCGACCACTCGAATTCCGTCAGCCAGCTTGACCACTCGGCTCTCCTCGCGTCGTTCCGACTGCGCGACGCGTCCACGACGGTCACGGCGTCGCGCTCCCCGGACTGATCCGCCGCGTGGGGAGCAGGCTAGCCGCGTTCACTGTAGGGCACAAGTGAACACTCACTAATGAATGGCGCCGTGTGCGTGCCGGCCGGCAGATCTGTCCAGGTGCCGACGAGTCGGACCAGGCGCCCACAGGGGCCCATACGGTGGCGACATGGAGGTCGGGCGCAGGGTCGTGGCGAGCGTGCTCGCCGCTGTTCTCGGTGGTGGTCTGCTGGCGGGCTGCGCCGGGCTGGAGTCGACGTCCGCCGGTGACGGCGCCGCCCCGGCCGCGGGGCTGCCCGCGCCCGCCGGGGGCTGCGGCGGGCCGGTCGAGACCGTTCAGGATGTCGAGGCGATCATCTCCGAGCCGGCGGGCTGCCCCGGCGCGGTGAACACCTACTGGGCCGGCGAGCTGGGCGGGCAGTGGACCGCGCCGCGCTTCGTCCCCTACCGCGACGGCGAGATCCCACCGATCGCCTGCGGGGAGGGCGAAACCGACCCGGCCGCCTTCGCCGGGAACGCCCTCTACTGCCCGCTCGACGACACCGTCGCCTACAGCGTCGACTTCATGACCGAGCTGCACGACGCCGGCGGCCCGTCCTACCCGATGTACGTGATCATGCATGAGCTGGCCCACCGGGCGTCCGCCCGTTCCGGCCACACCGGGGTGGTGTCCCGCGCGGAGGAGAACCAGGCCGACTGTCTCGCCGGTGACCAGGCCCAGTTCGCCACCGACGCCGACCGGCTGGACCTCGGCGACGCCTTCTCCGGCGCCCTGCTGTTCTTCTCCCTCGGCGACAACCGCGACCGTGGCTGGTTCGACCGCGAGACCGCCACCTCCGACGGCGCGCACGGCACACCCCGCCAGCGCGCCCAGTCGTTCGCCTTCGGCTACCTGCGTGACAGCGGCACCTGCTATCGCCTCGGCGAGTCACCCACCGGCAGCGTGCTCTTCTGATCCATGCCTTGACAACGGTCGGCAGGGCCCTGGCACGGGGCTGTGCGGTAACCGACAGGTCGGTTACCGCACAGTGGCGGAGCGCGTCCCGGGGGGCCTTTTCGACCTAACTTCGACTGGTCGAAAAGGAGCAGGCCATGTCAGACCGTGGGGCCCTCGCCGGGCGGCGTCGGCCGGGACGCCGTCCCGCCGTCGTCACCGCGCTCGCCTGCGCCGTGCTCGCGCTGCTCGCGGCCGGCTGCCAGACCGTCGCGGCTGCGGCGGCGTCGACCGGGGGTACCGGATCCGGCGGCTGCCAGGCGGTGGACGGCTTCCAGGTGTGCGACCCGGTATACGACCGGTACACGCAGCTCGGCGGCCCGACCGGGCCGCTCGGCCGGCCGCTGCTCGACCCGCGTCCCGCGGTCGGCGCGGACAGCGTCAGCTACTTCCAGGGCGGGGCAGTGTTCGCCACCGGCGCGCGGACCGACGTCCACCAGGTTCCCGGCGGGGAGGTGCCCGCCGTCGACGTCCCGAGCGTCTACAGCCTCCCGCTGGCCGACTTCGTCGTCGTGCGCGACGCGCGGGCGGCCGGGCCGCCGGGGGTCCTGGTGTGGACGACCGACGGCTGCAGCGGGCCGACGCCGCCCGAGGTGGACGCCCTGTTCGCCGACCCCTGTCTGCGCCACGACTTCGGCTACCGCAACTTCCTGAACGGTCCGGCGGTCGACCCCACTGGGCAGCGGCGGCTGGCGATCGACAACCAGTTCCTCGTCGACCTGCGCGCGACCTGCGGGACGGCCGGCCAGCCGCAGGTGAACTGGTTCGGCGTCATGATGCCCTGCGAGCGCGCGGCCCTGCTCATGTACAACGCGGTGCGGGCCTTCGGCTAGCCCGCGGGAGCGGGGCCGGGCGGTCAGGCGGGACCGCGCCGGTCCCGGCGGCTCAGGAGTCGTGGGAGACCGCCTCCGCGTGGGGTTCGGGCTGCTCCCGGGGGGCGGGCAGCTTCGCGGAGTCGGTCGCCGCCGCTGTCGCCCGCGCCGCCGCGAAGGCCGCCCGGGCCGGGGCGCGCAGGACGACGAGCGCGGTGACGAGCCCGAGCACGGCGCAGCCGGTACCGATCAGGAAGGCCAGGTGGTAGCCGCTGACCAGGGCGGCGACGGCGGAGTGCCCGTGGGCGGCGAGGGTCTTCGTACGGCTGGCGGCGAGGCTGGACAGGACGGCCAGGCCGACCGAGGAGCTGAGCCAGATCGAGACGTTGACGATTCCCGAGGCCAGCCCGGCGTCGGCCGGGGGGACGTCCGCCATGGCGATCGACAGCAGCGGGACCATCGCGGCGCCCATGCCGAGACCGAGGATCAGCAGCCCCGGGAGGAGGCCGGCGGCGTAGCCGGTGTGCTCGTCCACCCGGGTCAGCAGGAACAGGCCGACGATCACCGCGACCAGCCCGGGGATGAGCACGTTCATCGCTCCGAACCGGATGAGCAGCCGGCTGATGACCCCCATCGACAGGGCCGCGACGACGATGGACATGGGCAGGAACGCGAGGCCGGTACGCAGCGGACTGTAACCGCGGACCTGTTCGAGGTAGAGCGCGCCGAAGAAGAAGACGGCGTACATCGCGATGAACAGGCAGCCACGCACCACGCTGGAGCCGACCAGGCTGCGTACCCGCAGGATCCGCAGCGGCATGATCGGATTGCTCCGCCGGGCCTCGACCCCGAAGAACGCGACCAGCAACGCGACCCCGGCCGCCCCGTAGCCGAGCGTGTGGCCCGAGGCCCAGCCGTGGGTGGCCGCGGTGACGATCGCGTAGATGCCGACCAGAAGCGCCACGGTGACCAGCAGGGAGCCGGCGACGTCCACCCCGCGGCCCACCCCGAGGCCGACGTTCTCCTCGATCAGCACGACCCCGAGACCGAAGGTCGCGACCCCGATCGGGACGTTGATGAGGAAGATCCAGTGCCAGCTCACGGCCTGGGTGAGCACGCCGCCGGCGACGAGCCCCAGCGAGCCGCCTCCGACGGCGACGAGCATGTAGGCGCTCATCGCCCGGGCCCGCTCGCCCGCGTTCGGGAACTCGGTGACGATGATCGCGATGATCACCGACGAGGAGACGGCACCGCCGAGCCCCTGGGCGAAGCGCGCCACGATCAGCGTGCCCTGGTTGGGGGCGGCGGCGCACAGGGCCGAGGCGGCGGTGAACAGCGCGACCCCGGTGAGGAACACCCGCTTGCGGCCGATCAGGTCGCCCAGCCGTCCGGCGAGCAGCAGGAAGCTGCCGAAGGCGATCAGGTAGGCGTCGACGACCCAGGTCAGGTTGGACTGGCTGAAGTGCAGATCGCTCTGGATCGACGGCAGCGCCACATTGACGATCGACGAGTCGAGCGCGTTCATCAGCATGGCCAGGCACACGACCACCAGGGCGATCCACCGGCGCCGGTCGGCTCCGCCCGCGGTGGCGGCCACCGTGAGCTCAGACATCAACTGTGTCGGTCATCGAGGGGATCTCCTCCGGAGAGTCGGACCGCCGTTGGTCATCGTCGCAACGATAATCACGTCAGGTAAATCATCACGGATCAGTGATGATGTCGATGCCGCTACTATAGTTCGATGCCGGAAGCCACCTCAACAACGGGGCCGATCGTGCTGCTCACCCGCCTGTCCCGGTTGGTCCACCGGGCCAGCACGCCCGATCTGCTCGGGATCAGCCTCAAGGACATGGCGGCCCTGGCCTACCTGCGCGATCACGCCGGCACCACCCAGCAGGCCCTGACCGAGGGCCTGTGCATCGACGCCAACTACTGCGTCCTGCTGCTCAACGACCTGGAGGCCGCCGGCCTGGCCGAGCGGCGCCGTGACCCGGCCGACCGCCGTCGCCATCTCGTGACGATGACCGAGACCGGCCGCGAGGCGCTCGAACGGGCCGAGCAGGCCCAGGAGAGCGTCGAGGACGACATCCTGGCCGGCCTCAGCCGGGACGAGCGGGCCACGCTCGCCCGCCTGCTGGGTCAGGCGCTCGACGGCGCCATACGCCGACCCAGCCCGTAGGGACGATCGGCCGGTCCGGGGGAGCGACCGGTCAGCCCGCGGGGACGATCGGCCAGCCCGCGGGGACGACCAGCCGGGCCCGCGGGGCGATCCGGGCTCGTGGGTTCCGCTCGGCTCCGGAGCCTCGTGCCCGGGAGCCTCGTGTTCGGGAGCCTCAGGCCCGGGAGCCTCAGGCCGGCCCGGTACCGGTCGTCAGCTGACCGGCGGCGCCGTCGTCGGCCGGGTCGAGACGCGGTGAGGTGCCAGCCGGCTCCTTCCGCTGGACGCGGGCGATCGCGTTGTTGATCATTTCGCGGGCGGCCTCCAGCGGCATGTGCTGCAACAGCGCGGTCGCGTCGCCGCCGACATAGGTCGGTACGTTCATCTTCGAGAGCTGCGCCAGGAGAAGCTCCATCGCCACGACATCCTGGCCCAGCAGCTGGATCTTCGCCTCGAGCTCCGCCGCCGCCAGCCGCTGGATGTGCTCCGCCTCCGCGGTGCTCCGGATTCCTTCGGCCACCGCCGCGCTCTCCGCCTCGACGCGGACGATCTCCGCTTTGATCCGCGCGTTCTCCAGCTCGTGCCGGTGGACGCGGGCGTGTTCCCGCTCACTGGCGATCGCCCGGCGGATCTCGTCGAGGTTCGCCGGCGGCTCGAACTCGCCGAGAGTGGTGCGGACCGCCTCGATGTCCCATTCGTCGAGTGCCTGGCGGACCTTCTGCTCCACCTCCAGCCGAACCTCGTTGTGGCTGTTCAGGAAGTCGAGCACCTTGTACTCACTGGCGGTGCTCAGGAAATATCCCTCGGCCGTCGTCCCCAGCACCCGCTCGACGAACCTGCGCACCGGGGCGGGCCGCGTCACGTCGTCGTCGCCCGGCCCGACCGGATGCTTCTCCTGCTCACCGAACTGGCTGACCAGCCGCGGCGCCGCCCTGGCCGGAATCTGGATGGTCTGCTGCATGTCGAACCGGATCGGGAAACCTCCCACATTGACCACGATCTGATCGAGCGCCGAGTCGAAACGGCTCTCCTCCTGCCGCTTCCTGCTCCACTCCAGGACGAGGACCCGGGTGGGAATGAGAACCACCCGGGCGAACCACGGATTGATCTGGTAGATCCCGCCGCCGGCGAGCGTCTCCTCCTGCACCCCCTGGCAGCCCCCGTTCTCGAGGAAGGCCCAGGGATACTGGAAGCTGCGATGCCCGGGCACCCGTGGCGCGACCGCGGCGTTGCTGTCGTCGTACGACTGCCCGACGCGGACGATCACGACTCCCGCGGTTCCGACCTGCACGTCGATCTCCCGCAGGTCGCTCTCGACGAGGTCGTACCGGCCCGACCCGATCGTCTCCACCGTCACGACGTCGAACAGCTCCGGGTTGATGTCGTATTCGCCGACCGGCAGCACGGCGGGCTGCCTGCCCTTCTGGCCGCCGTTGCGGAGGAAGGCCCGCCCGTCCTGAAAGGAGTCGCACTCGACGTGCCTCGACAGCGCCTCGTGAACCGGTGCCGTCTCCCCGTCCCGCGCCACGACCACGCCTATGGTCCCCGGCGGGACCCTGGTCCTCTCCCGCCGGGCGACCTGGTACAGCACCGGCGGCCGGAAGTGCAGCCAGTCGGCCCTCAACAGCTCCGCCTGCACCCCGGGTGAGCCGTGCACCTTCACCCGCCGGTGCGCGTCCTCCGGGTGGCCCGGCGCGAACCGTATCCGGACGACTCCCACGTGGCCCGGCGGGACCTTTATCAGGCCGGTGACGAGAACATACCCGCCGCCGCCCAGGAAAAAGAGCAGCAGCAGCCATCCGTACCAGGGCACGATCATCCCCCGCCTTTCAGCAGCCTGAAATGTACCGCCATGACCGTCTGTACCCACTGGTCATGCCAGCTCTGATACCGCTCCGTCTGCGGATTACGCAGAGTCGGGAAGAAGCCGCCGCCGCGGGCGGCGGCTCCGACGAAGGCTCCGTAACGCGGATTCGTGTCCCCATGGCCGCTCGTCCATCCCAGCGCCCGGGCCAGTTGGACGAAATCCCGCTCCGTGTCGACGCGCAGGCCGCTGTGCCGGGCCAGCTGGGCGCGAAACCCCTGCGTTCCCGCGGAGGCGTTCTCCCACAGCGAGTCGATCCTGGCCAGTAGATCGAGGGGCAGGCGCTCGCCGTCGGCCCGGCGCCGCATCCAGCCGGCCTCCAGCCGCTGCACCGACTCGAGCAGCAGTGACGACGTCAGGATGTCCGCGTGTTCCAGCTCTCCCTCCTCGAAGAGCGAGCCGAGCTTCTCCAGCGATCTCTCCCTGGACAGATGCACCGTCGCCGCCCGTTGGTGTGGCGGCCGTAGCAGGAGCGTCGGGGACTCCCCGCCGGCGGTGCCCGTGTTCCGGCAGACCGCCTGCAGCTGCGCGATCTCCCGCTTGCCCGGCAACGCCCCGTCCTGGGCGTCGAAGTAGTGCCGCGTCGCGAGCAGGAACAGCCGGCTTCCCTCGATCAGGATCGGGAAGAACTCCCGGTCGTGCCGCTGCCCCTCCAGGATCTCCCGTTCGACCCACTCCGACTTCTCCGCCGCGGGGGACATCACGACGATGACCGCGAGGGCGTTCCTGATCCGCAGCCGGATCTCCTGGGTGAACCGCGCGCCCCAGCTCAGGCTCTCGTCATACCAGACCGGCAGGCCGAAGGCGTCCAGGCGCCGCGCCAGGCGTTCGACGTACAGGGCGTCGGCGTGCGCGTACGAGATAAACAGAGAAGGCTCGTTCAACGTGCCGCTTCCCATGTCAGCGGCGTCCCGGTGCCCGTGCTGTAAGCGGGACGGGGCCCGTCGGCGCGTCCCGGGATCGCCTCAGTTCGGAGCGCTGGTCGAGGTGGTCCGGTAATCCCGCCATATTTCGGCCTTATCCGGTCCGAAGGCATACCTGCACTGATCGCCGCCTCCAGTATGTTGGCTAACGAAGATGAAGAATATGGATATTAGCGCGAAACCTCGACCTGAAGTAGCAGGCTGTGTGCCCATATCGGACCAGTCTGGTACGGAAGGTCCGGGTCCACCGGGTCTGATCGGCACCCCCGCCCCCGGCCTGTAGCCGGAGCTGGAGTCGGGCCGGGGCCGGGGCCGGGTCGACGTCGGTCGGGCGCGGTGACGCTCCGCCGGGCCTCGGGTGGGCATGTCGTGCGCCACACCCTGATCCCACGTGCCTTGATTTTGACGTCAATATTGTTGACTCAGGGAGTCCCTCGGTGGCTGGCTGGACGCCCGCTCGCACCATGTACCCGAGGAACGGATCGGAGACCAGACCAGTGCCCAGCCGAAGTGGCTCCAGTCGAGACGCGGACCCGGGGCGTCCCGGCGGGTCATGCCCTGGCCCGTCCGGGCGGTGGCGGCGATGACCACCACCGACGAGGTCCAGTACGTCACGCACACCGATGACCACATCCTGCTCGAGCTCGGCTTCGGCCTCGACCTGGTCGGCGACGAGTGGCACGGGTCGGCGCCGGTCGTCCCGGAGATGTTCGCCCCCGGGACGCGCAGCGTGCGCACCTCGATCCTGGCGATCTGGGCCGACACCGTCGCCGGCTACACGGTCATGGACCGGTTCGCCCCCCGCGTCCCGGTCACGCTCGACCTGGATGTGCAGGTGTTCGCCCCGCCGCGCGAGTCCGAGACGATCAGCGCGGTCGCCCGGCTGGCCAAGGCCGGCCGGTCGGTCGGTGTCGTGGAGGTCGAGTTCACCGGCAGTGACGGTGACCGGATCGGCTTCGCCGTGGCCTCGTTCATGGCCGCCCCGAACCCCGCCCTGGTCATGGCACCCGATCTGGCGGACCTGAGGACCCGGCCGCGCCGGATCCCGGGCCGGCGGCTGAGCAGACCGCTGGCCGAGCGGGCCCGCTGCGAGATCCTCGAGCCGGGTGTGGCGACGCTGCCCCGCGCCGAGGACGCGATCAACGCGTCGAACACCATCAATGGCGGGCTGCTCGCGCTGACCGCCGAGGAGGCGGCGCTGTCACTCACCCCGGGCGAGACGCTCGCCTCCCTGACGATCCGCTACCTGCGCCCGGCCCGGGTCGGCCCGGTCGTGGCCACCGCGCGGGTCCGCGACGGCCTCGGCCGGGTCGAGGTGCGTGACACCGGCGCCGGCGACCGTCTCGCCGTCCTCGCCACCACCCGGACCTTCGGCCGGGCCCGCTGACTCGACCGGCCGGGCCCGCTGACTCGACCGGCCGGGCCCGCTGACTCGACCGGCCGGGCCCGCTGACCCGACCGGCCGGGCCCGCTGACCCGACCGGCCGGGCCCGCTGTCCGACCGGTCCGGCGCGGCGCCGTCAGGGGCTGGTCAGGATGACGAGCCGCTGGGTCGCGCGGGTCATCGCGACGTAGCGGTCGACGGCTCCCTCGACGCCGGTGCCGAACGCCGCCGGGTCGACGAGGACGACCAGGTCGAACTCGAGCCCTTTTGACAGTTCCGGGGTCAGCGACCGGACCCGGGACGTCGCCCGGAACGTGGGATCGCCGATGACGCAGGCGATCCCCTCGGTGTGCGCGGCGAGCCAGTCGTCGAGGACCGAGCCCAGCTCCGCGGTGGATCCGTACCGGACGGGGATGCCGCTGGCGCGGACCGACATCGGCACGTTCGCGTCCGGGAGCACGCCGCGGATGACCGGCTCGGCCTCGGCCATGACCTCTTCCGGCGTGCGGTAGTTGATGCTCAGGGACGCCTGCCGGATCCGGTCGAACCCGACCCGGGCGAGCCGTTCCCGCCACGACTCGGTGAAGCCGTGCCGGGCCTGGGCGCGGTCCCCGACGACGGTGAAGCTGCGTGACGGGCAGCGCAGCAGCAGCATCTGCCACTGCGCGTCGGTCAGCTCCTGGGCCTCGTCCACGACCACGTGCGCGAACGGGCCGGCGAGCAGGTCCGGGTCGGTGGTGGGCAGCGCGGACTCGTCGACCAGGATGTCGCGCAGGTCCTGCCCGCGCAGCATCGTCACGTGGCCCTCGCCGTCGTCGTCTGCCTCGAGCAGGTTGTCGACGACCTTGGTCATGTGCTCGCGCTCGGCGGCGACGGCGGCGTCCTGCCGACGCTTGCGCCGGGACGCCTCCGGGTCGCCGAGCCGCTGCCGGGCCGCGTCCAGGATCGGCAGGTCGGCCAGCGTCCAGGCCTGGGCGTCCGCGCGCTGCAGGAGCCGGACCTCCTCGGGGCTGAGCCACGGAGCGCATTTGCGCAGGTAGGCGGGCACCGACCAGAGGTCGCCGACGAGATCGGCCGCTTCGAGCAGCGGCCACGTCCGGTTGAGGGTGGTGAGCAGCTCCCGGTTCTGCAGCAGCGACCTGCGGAGCAGATGGGTGGAGATGTCGTCGTCGTGCTTGTCCACCAGGATGGTGACCAGCTCCTGCCAGATCTGGTCCCGTGCCTCGTTGTGCGGAGTACCGGGGTCCGGGGCCTCGAACGCCTCGGCCCAGTCGTCGGCGCTCAGCCAGACGTCCGCCCAGTGGGTGGTGATCGTCATCCCCTGGGTGGGTGGTTCCTCGTAGAACCGGACGGCCGTCTCGACCGCCCGCACCAGGTGCACCGACGATTTCAGCCGGGCCACCTCGGGATCGGTCTCGAGCCCCGCGCTGGCCCCCTCGGCCACGAGGTCCCGCAGGTTGCAGGTCTGCACACCCTCCTCGCCGAGGCTGGGCAGGACGTCGGCGACGTAGGCCAGGTAGGGCTGGTGCGGCCCGACGAACAGCACCCCGCCGCGGCGGTGGCCCAGGCGAGGGTCGGCGTAGAGCAGGTAGGCGGAGCGGTGCAGCGCGACGACGGTCTTCCCGGTGCCCGGACCGCCGTCGACGACGAGGGCGCCGTCGGATCCCGCGCGGATGATGGCGTCCTGGTCGGCCTGGATGGTGCCGAGCACGTCCCGCATCCGGGCCGAGCGGTTGCCGCCCAGGCTGGCGATGAAGGCGGACTGGTCGTCGAGCGCGGCGTGGCCCTCGAATCCGTCCGGGGTGAAGACCTCGTCCCAGTAGTCGCTGATCCGGCCGCGGGTCCAGCGGAACCTGCGGCGGCTCGTCAGGCCCATCGGGTTCGCGTGGGTCGCTCCGAAGAACGGTTCGGCGGCGGGTGAGCGCCAGTCGAGCAGCAGACGGCGGCCCGTGCTGTCGGTGAGGCCGAGCCGTCCGACATAGACGGGCTCAGGATCGTCCGTGCGGACGATGTGCCCGAGGCACAGGTCCAGACCGAAGCGACGCAGGGCGCGCAGGCGGGCGGTCAGCCGGTGGATCTCCAGATCCCGGTCCATCGCCTCCTGGCCGATCCCGCCGGGCGCCCGGCGGGCGGTGTCGAGACGGTCGGACAGCTCGGCGATCGACTGCTCAAGGCTCTGCGCGATGGCGGTGAAGTGCCGCTCGTCGTCGGCGATCAGCACCGGGTCGGCCTTGGCGGCGAGGTGGTCGGGAAGGTCAAACGCGCTGGTGGTCAGGGGGTTCACGGCTCGGCTCCGACCTGAGGCTCGCGACCTCAGATCCAAGTTCTGGCGCTCGCGGGCGCGGCTGGACTCTGCTCGGCATCTGGCCTCGGCTGGCTATTCTGCGGCACAGCCCAGGCCTTGACGCAAGCCCCCCTGCGTGCTATAAGTTGAAAGTGGCAGAAAGCTGATATTCGCTCCTGCCCATTTTTTCTGTAGCTTGTTTTAATCCTCGGCTTGTTTTAATCCCTGGCCTGTTTTGGTTCTCGGTCTGTTGTGGTTCTCGGCCTGTTCTCGTCCACGGTAGAGGGACGGGTCTCCTCGTGGCACCGCCCGCCCCTGCGAGTGCGCGGCTGTGAGCGGTCGACGGCGGAGTCGGCGGGCCGACCGCACGATCGGCCCGCCGACGAGCTGGTGACGCCGCTACATACCCATGTCGCCGAAGGCGGCGGCGTCCGCGGACGCCGCCGCGGCCGCGTCCGCCAGGCTGTTCGCCACCACGACCTCGATGGTGAGGAAGAGGCCGGTGATCGACGCGGCGTTCTGCAGCGCCGAGCGGGTGACCTTCACCGGGTCGATGATCCCGGCGGCGATCATGTCGACGTACTCGCCGGTCGCCGCGTTCAGGCCGTGCCCGGTGGGCAGGCCGCGGACCTTCTCGACCACGACGCCGCCCTCGAGGCCGGCGTTGGTGGCGATCTGGNGCAGCGGGGCGGCGAGGGCGCGCTCGACGATCAGGGCGCCGGTGGCCTCGTCGCCGGAGAGGTCGAGCTNCTNGAANNCGCTGGTGGAGGCCTGCAGGAGCGCGACGCCGCCGCCGGCGACGATGCCCTCCTCGACCGCGGCCTTCGCGTTCGAGACGGCGTCCTCGATGCGGTGCTTCTTCTCCTTGAGCTCGACCTCGGTGGCCGCGCCGACCTTGATGACCGCGACGCCGCCGGCGAGCTTGGCCAGCCGCTCCTGCATCTTCTCGCGGTCGAAGTCGGTGTCCGCCCGGTCGAGTTCGGCCCGGATCTGGTTGACCCGCCCCTGGATCTGGTCCGCGTCGCCGGCACCCTCGACGATGGTGGTCTCGTCCTTGGTGATGACGACCTTGCGGGCCCGGCCGAGCAGGTCGACGGTGGTGCCCTCGAGCTTGAGGCCGANGTCCTCGGAGATGACCTGGCCGCCGGTGAGGACGGCGATGTCGGTCAGCATGGCCTTGCGGCGGTCGCCGAAGCCGGGCGCCTTGACCGCGGCGCTCTTGAACGTGCCGCGGATCTTGTTCACGACCAGGGTCGCCAGGGCCTCGCCCTCGACGTCCTCNGAGANGATNNCNAGNNGCNTGCCGGCCTGCATGACCTTCTCCAGGATCGGNAGCANGTCCTTNACNGCNGAGATNNNGCTGTTCGTGATCAGGATGTACGGGTCGTCGAGGACGGNNTCCATGCGGTCGGTGTCNGTGACGAAGTAGGGCGAGATGTAGCCCTTGTCGAAGCGCATGCCCTCGGTGAGCTCCAGCTCGAGCCCGAAGGTGTTGCTCTCCTCGACGGTGATGACGCCTTCCTTGCCGACCTTGTCCATCGCCTCGGCGATCATCGCGCCGATGGCCGGGTCACCGGCGGAGATGGAGGCGGCCGAGGCGATCTGCTCCTTGGTCTCCACGTCCTTNGCGACNNTGGAGAGCTCCTCGGNGACNCGNNCNNCNGCGNNCTCGATGCCCTTCTTCAGNNCNATCGGGTTCGCNCCGGCGGCGACGTTGCGCAGGCCCTCGCGCACCAGAGCCTGGGCGAGGATCGTGGCGGTGGTGGTGCCGTCACCCGCGACGTCGTTGGTCTTCTTCGCGACTTCCTTGACGAGCTCCGCGCCGATCTTCTCGTACGGGTCCTCGAGCTCGATCTCCCGGGCGATGCTCACGCCGTCGTTGGTGATCGTGGGGACGCCGAACCTGCTCTCGAGGACGACGTTGCGACCCTTGGGGCCGAGCGTGACCTTGACCGCGTCGGCCAGCTGGTTCATGCCGCGCTCCAGGCCGCGCCGTGCCTCCTCGTCGAAGGCGATGATCTTCGGCATATGGGGTGTTTCCTCCTGGGCTTGGGCCATGCGGAGGAGCGCCGACCGCCGGTGGGTGCCTGACAACGAAGACGATGGGCTCGCGTGGCCCAGGCACCCGTCGCTCCGGAGGTTGGCACTCGACCTAGCTGAGTGCCAGCCACTGTATAGCTCCCGGCACCCCCGGAACCGAGGCCATCACCACCCCGCGTGATCGAGCGGAAGGGAAGAGTGCGGTGTAACAGCGGCCCGTCGGGCGCCGATCCCGTCCGGCGCGGGAATCCGCAGGGGAAGGCGTGCGTCCGCCTGCGTTCGGCGGCCGCCGGTGCCCGCGCCGGCGGCCGGCAGGTCGGCACCGAGGTGCTCCGCCTCGTGGGCGACCCTGTCGGTCGGGCCCGCCGTCCAGCTCTTCGACGCCGGTGCCGTTTGAACCCGTCACCTGGAGGCGTGCCATGTGACGCAGCGAGTTCACCGTCGCCGTCGACCATCACCAGTTCCTCGTGTACGGCGGGAACTCGCCGGTGATCACCGCCGCTTCCGTGTCGGCCCGATGGAGGTCGGCACACTCATGGGCGGCCCGGTCCCGGACGGGCCGGATCTCGCGTTCGCCGGCCCCGGCTGGTACCGGATGAGGATCGCTGCCCGGGGGAGGGCTGAGGCGAGCGGCGGCTCGGGGTCCCCGACCGGCCCGCTGTTCGAGCACTGCGTGATCGCGGTCTGGCAGGCCCCGCGCGTGCCGGCACTGTCATCCCGAGGATCCGCCCGGACCGGTCGGGCGTTTCGCCGTGAGCCGCTCGGCGAGAGCCTCGACGAGGCGGCGCCGCAGGTGAGGTAGCCGGGGCCGTCCGCGCTTTGGCGATCCGACGCACGTCGTCGATCCCCCGTCCCGCTCCCAGTCGGCGTGCCGCGTCCAAGGGGGTGGCCGCCCGGGGTTGCCGTCGTCCCTCGGCGTGCTGCATACCCCCATGGGGTAAGTAAAGTATGAGTGTGGAGCTGGGCGGGTGGAAATTGAGCGCGCCGGGGGTCGGGCCCGGCAGGCTGACCGGCCCGACCCCTACCTGCTCGACCGGCTCGATGGGGGATGAGATGACGATTGCCGTCGAGGTCGTGGAGACCTCCACGCTCGGCGACCGCAGCTACCTGGCGCACGACGGCCGGCTGGCGGTGGTGATCGATCCGCAGCGCGACATCGACCGGATCCTGGCCCTGGCCGGCGGGCTCGGGGTGCGGATCAGCCACGTGGTGGAGACCCATCTGCACAACGACTACGTCTCGGGCGGGCTCGCGTTGGCCCGGGTGACCGGCGCCCGCTACGGGGTGGCCGCGGCCGACGACGTCGGCTTCGACCGGCTGCCGCTGTCCGACGGCGACGAGATCACGATCTCCGGCGAGGCCGCGCTGACCGTGCTGGCCACCCCGGGCCACACCTTTCATCACCTGTCGTTCCTGCTTCACGGCCCGAAAGGCCCGGTCGGGGTGTTCACCGGCGGGTCGCTGCTGTTCGGCACCACCGGTCGCACCGACCTGCTGGGTGCCCAGCACGCGCGCACCCTCGCCCGCCACCAGCACGCGTCGGCGCGGCGGCTGGCCGACCTGCTGCCGCAGGGCGCGCAGGTCTGGCCGACACACGGCTTCGGCAGTTTCTGCTCGGCCGGCCAGTCCGACGCGCCCGCGTCGACCATCGGGCGGGAACGGACGGTCAACCCGGTGCTGCGGCTGGCCGCGGACGAGTTCGTCACCGAGGTCCTGGCCGGCCTGGACGCGTTCCCGGCCTACTACGCCCACATGGGCGCGAGGAACGCCGCCGGGGCCGACCTGCTGGACCTGACCCCGGTCAGGGCCGCGGACGCGGACGCGCTGCGCTCCCGGATCGCCGCCGGCGAGTGGGTGGTCGACCTGCGCTCCCGGAAGGCGTTCGCGCACCGGCACCTGACCGGAACGCTGAGCCTGGGCCTGGACGGGCCGATGTCGACCTGGCTCGGCTGGCTGATGCGCTGGGGGGCGCCGGTGACCCTGCTCGGCGAGTCCGACGCCCAGATCAGCCAGGCCCAGCGGGAGCTCGCCCGCATCGGCATCGACCGCCCGGCCGCCGCCGCGACCGGAACTCCCGAACAGTGGGCCGCCGGCGACCGGTCGCACCTGGGCTCGCTGCCGTCGGTGACCTACCCGGAGCTGGCGGCGGCGCTGGCCGGACGTCCGCCGCGTGGCCTGCCCGCTCCCGACGTCGTGCTGGACGTCCGGCTGGGCGACGAGTGGCGGAACGGGCACCTCGCCGGGGCCGTGCCCATCCCGCTGCCCGAGCTGCCGGACCGGGTCGCGCAGGTACCGGTCGGAGTGGTGTGGGTGTACTGCGGGTCCGGGTACCGGGCCGCCGCCGCGGCCAGTCTGCTCGCCCGCGCCGGCCGCACCGCGGCGTTCGTCGACGACTCCTACGGCGCCGCCGCCGACGCCGGTCTGTCGGTCGTCACCGTGGACGGCTGAGCCCCCGGCCCACAACAAGCTCTGCGAGCAGTCGACGAAACGGGACAGGCGAGAAGAACACAGTCCGGCCGGACAGCCGGGGACTTCGGCGCCGTGCGCACTCGGCTGTGCACCGCGTTCGGCGGCGGCGGCGCCCGCGGGTTTCGACCCGCGGGAGCCGCCGCGATGGACAGCCCGAACGCGCGACGCCTACCAGATGCGGACCCGGTCGGCCGGGTCCAGCCACAGCCCGTCGCCGGGCTCGGTGCCGAAGACGTCGTGGAACTCGTCGAGGTTGCGCACGATGTTGGCGCGCAGGTCCGGTGGGCTGTGCGGGTCGGTGGTGAGGTACTGCCGCTCGAGCTCGAGCCGGCGCTTGCTGCGCCACACATAGGCCCAGTTCATGAACAGCCGACGTCGGTCCTCACGCGACGCCTCGCCGCCCTGGGAGATGACGTAGGCCTGGTGGGCGATGGTCAGGCCGCCGAGGTCGCCGATGTTCTCCCCGACGGTGAGCGCGCCGTTCACCTTCTCGCCCGGCAGGTTGCGCGACTCGAACCCGTTGTACTGCTCGACCAGCGTCTTCGACTTCACCTCGAAGGCCGCCTTGTCAGCGGGCGTCCACCAGTCGTTGAGGTTGCCGGCGCCGTCGTACTGCGCGCCCTGGTCGTCGAAACCGTGGCCGACCTCGTGGCCGATCACCGCGCCGATGCCGCCGTAGTTCTCGGCCGGGTGGGCGTCCGGGCTGAAGAACGGCTTCTGCAGAATGCCGGCCGGGAAGCAGATCTCGTTGGTGCCCGGGTTGTAGTACGCGTTGACGGTCTGCGGCAGCATGAACCACTCGTCGCGGTCGACCGGCGAGCCGATCTTGGCCAGTTCGCGGTCGGTGTCGAACGCGGCGGCGGCGCGGGCGTTGCCCATCAGGTCGTCGCGGCGGACCGGCAGCGCCGAGTAGTCCCGGAACCGGTCGGGGTAGCCGATCTTCGGGCGGAACGTCTCCAGCTTCTCGTACGCCCGCCGCTTGGTCTCCTCGGTCATCCAGTCCAGCTGGGAGATCGACGAGCGGTAGGCGGCGAGCAGGTTGGCGACGAGGTCGTCCATCTGCGCCTTGGCGTGCGGCGGGAAGTGCCGGGCGACGTACTCCCGGCCGACGGCCTCACCGATCGCGCCCTCGACGAACGCCACCGCGCGCTTCCAGCGGGCCCGCAGCTCGGGGGTGCCGCTGAGCGTGCGGCCGTAGAAGTCGAAGTTGGTCTCGACGAACGCGTCGGGCAGGTAGGGCGCGGCCGAGCGCAGCACGCGGCTGGTCAGCCAGTCGCGCCACACCTCGATCGACGTGCCGGTCAGTACGGTCGACAGGTGCGCGAAGAACGACGGCTGGCGCACACACGCCTCCGCCAGCGTCGCGTGCGGACCGGTCAGCGACCCACCGAGACCGGTGACGTAGGCGTCCCAGTCGAACGCCGGGCAGAGCTCCGACAGCTGCCCGGCCGTCATCAGGTTGTAGGTCTTCTGGACGTCGCGGGTCTCGGCCCGCTCCCAGTGGCCCTTCGCGAGCAGGGTCTCCAGGGCGAGGATCCGCTCCGCGGCGTCGGTGGAGTCGGCGTGCCCGGCCAGCTCGAGCATCCGGGTCAGGTAGTCGACGTACTTCTGGCGGGTCTCGGCGAACTTGTCGTCGCGGTAGTACGACTCGTCCGGCAGGCCCAGGCCACCCTGCCGCAGGTGGAACAGGTAGCGGTCGGAGTTGCGGTCGTCGGTGTCGACGTAGGAGCCGAACAGCCCGGAGCCGCCGATCCGCTCGAGCTCGCCGAGGAACACGGCGAGGCCGCGGACGTCACTGAGCCCGCGCGCGCCGTCCAGCAGCGGCTGTACCGGGGCCAGGCCGAGCTCCTGGATCGCCTCGGTGTCCACGAAGGAGTTGTAGAGGTCGCCGATCTTCCGCGCGTCCTCGTCCTGGGTGGCCGGGTCACGCGCGGCGAGGTCGGTGATGATGTCGCGGACCTGCCGCTCGGCGTCGTCGGCCAGCTGTACGAAGGGGCCCCAGCTCGACCGGTCGGAGGGGATCTCCGTCTCGGCGAGCCACCGGCCGTTCACGTGGCCGAAGAGGTCGTCCTGCGGTCGGACGTCGAGGTCCATGCCCTCGCGGGCGTCGTCGAGGATGCTCACAGAACGAAAGTCTCCAATCGATTGCCGCCGGGCCATGGAGCAACACCGAGCTGTCCGGCCCACCCGGTGAACCCCCCTGACGGTATCTGCCCGCACGCGGCCGTCGGTTCCGTTCGCGGGAGTTGACGAATAGCACCTATTGCGTGTCATTGTGGGTGTCGCGGTCCGAACCTGGCCGCGGCCCCGCCCTGCCCGGCGCGCCACCGTTCGCCTGTTCCCCGACGTCCTCCGGCCCCGCTGACCTGATGGAGATGTCCTTGCCGCCGAACCCAGAGTCCCCGTCCGCGGAGCGGCCCGTCGCCGTCGTCACGGGCGCCAGCTCGGGGATAGGCCGGGCGACCGCCCGCGCCCTCGCCGAGCAGGGCTGGCAGGTGATCGGCGTCGGCCGTGATCCGGAGCGCAGCGCCGCCGCCGCGGCGGAGATCGCCGCGGCGGCGGGCGGGCCCGGCGGGTTCACGATGCTGCGCGGCGACTTCACCCTCATGGCGGACGTCCGACGGGTCGCCGGCGAGATCCGGGACCTGACCCCGCGCCTCGACGTCCTCATCAACAACGCGGGCGGGGTCCGGGACCGGCGGATCATCAGCGCGGAGGGCACCGAGGCCACCTTCGCCGTCAACCACCTCGCCCCGTTCCTGCTGACGCGGGAGCTCCTGCCCCTGCTCAGGGCGAACGCGGCGGCCCGGCCCGCCGGGTCGACGCGGGTGATCGCCGTGTCGTCGAGCGGCCACCGCGCGGTCGACGGTCTCGACTGGGACGATCTGCAGAGCCTCGGCGAGTTCCGCGCCGCCGTCGCCTACTGTCGGGCCAAGCTCGCCAACATCCTGTTCACCCGCGAACTGGCGCGGCGGGCCGGGCCGGCCGGGATCGTCGCCCAGGCCATGCATCCCGGCGTCGTGGCCAGCAACTTCAGCGCGCACGGCGACGCGGCGATGCGGGCGCACATGGCCGCGGCCGACACGGTGTCACCCGACGAACCGGCCGAGACCCTGACCTGGCTGGCCACCGGGCCCGAAGGCGGCCGCACCGGCGGGCGTTACTTCCACCGCCGGGCGGAGGAGCTACCCGCCGAAGCCGCCCGGGACGACGCCGCCGCCGCCCGGCTCTGGACCGAGAGCGAGCGGCTGCTGGCCGAGCTCGGTTTCCACTGACCCGTCTCGTCCGCCGGAGACCGTGCCGCGCCGGACCGACGATCAGATCGTGTTGCCGCACAGCCCCGGCTCGACGACGAGGAACGCGTTGCCCGAGTCGTTGACCTGGACGAACGAGTAGCAGGTGGTCGGCCGGCCCGCCCCCGCGCGGAAACTGATCGGGCTGATCAGGCCGCCGGCGTCGTAGCTGTTCCGGGCGCGCAGCCGGTCGATGAAAGCCGCCCGCGTCGGGCAGGCACCGGCGAGGCGCAGACCCTCCAGGAACATGTCGGTGCTGATGTAGGCGAGCACCGAGGTGTCGTTCTCGGGCTGGGCGACCTGCGGCGCGTACCGGTTCATCGCGTCCAGGTAGGTCCTGGTCGCCGGACCGCCGAGCTCGAGCGGCCGGTAGACGAGCGGCACGGTGATTCCCGCGGCCTGGGCGCCGAAGGCTGCCAGGAGCCGCTTGTCGTAGCCGTTGCCGGAAAGCACCACCTTCGGCGCGTGGCCGGCCTGCCGCAGCACGTTCAGGATGCCGACCAGGCTGTCCGGCAGGATGAGGCCGATGACCACGTCCGCCTTCGCCGCGACGACCCGGGCGGCGGCCGCTGCCGGGTTGTCGACGTTCGGGGTGAAGCTCACCGTGTCCACCACGGGAATTCCGCTGGCGGCGAGGCTGCGCGCGTACCGGTCGGCGGTGTCCGAGATGCCCGCGGACAGCCCGGGCTGCAGGATCACCGCGCGCCGGCCGCCCCGGGAACGCACGAACTGGCCCTGCGTGTCGACGGCGACGCCGGTCACGTAGGTGAAGGCGAACATGTTCGGCATCGTCGACCAGACCTGCTCGTGGGCCAGGCCGGTCACCGGAACGCCGCGCTCGGCGAGGTAGCCCGCGCCTCCCGACGCCGCGACCGACAACTCGATGAGGCCGAAGACGTTCTGCCGCTCGACGAGGTCGCGGGCGCTCATCGCGTTCCCGGTCGCGGACCCCTTGTCGTCGCGCCACTGGTAGCCGACCTGGCGGCCGTTCACGCCCCCGGCGGCGTTCACCTCGCCGAGGCGGGCGTCGATCCCGCCCCGAACGGCGTCGGACTGCTCGGCGGCCGGCCCGGTGTCCGGATACAGCACACCGAGGTCGATCCGCTGGGCGCTCACCCCCGGCGCGCGGCAGTCGGTGGTCGCATCGGCCTGGGGTGCGGAACACCCCGCGAGGAGGCCCGCCGCGCCGACGGAAAGGGCGGCCAGTACCGAGCACAACATTCGACGACGGGAGAACATCCGGCCCCCTGTATGACGGTCTCGAAAGAAAAACGGACCGGGACTTTTCGCGGTTACCCGCACCGCGAACGCGAAACCCCGGTCACTGGTAGAATCTCTCGTGGAGCACTGCCTCCGAACGGCGATCCGTCGTCGGCTGTCGGAATGGTCGGCGGGTACGCCCAGACGATACCAAGGCGGACGATCGTGTTTGCGGCCAGGAAGGTCCCCGCGGGACCAGACGGCTGTGTCGTCGATCCCAGGTGTCGAGCTCGTCGGCTCTGCTTTTCCGGTGATTCATCGGGAGGTCATTTGCTTTTGGCGAAAGAATGTTCGCGCGGTGCGCCCCGGGTCACTGTTCGGTGCGGTGTCGGATACGTGCGGTGTCCCGCTCGCGGGCGGGACACCGGCCGGCCGGCGACCTCCGTGCGCGCTCCGGTGTCGGAGCTGGTGGCGTTTCAGCGCCTCTATCGGCCCGTGAGCTGGCCCTTTGCGGTCGGCGTGATCGTCTGCGGGAGTGGTCGGGCCGGTCTGTGTCACGGGGAACCGCCGTCGTCGCGGGGCCGGCCGACGAGGTCGCCCCGCGGTCACGCAGTGGTCTCCCGCCAGAGGGTGTGATGTGTGCAACATCGTCACGTTGGGTCGCGTTCGCCGCGGCCGCAGGCCGGCCCCCAGCCATCGGGACAGGGTGGAGAGCTGCTTCTCCTGGTCCCCGTGGGGCGAAGGCGCCGCGGTCCCGTTCCGGCGGCGGCCCCGCCTGGCCGCCGCCGTCGTCGTCGCCCGCTCCATGCGCGGGGACGGACCGGGCCGGTGTTTCCTGGGCACGCACCGCCGGGATTCCCGTCGCTCCGGATATTAACTCTCGGATTTACCGACGGCCGGATGGCGGGCAACAGACGGGCTGGGGGGCACTGGCAGTGCCTCCCACTGTCGGTGGTCCTGGTGTTGGATGGAGCTGTGGAGTACACCCGCCTGGGATCATCAGGATTGAAGGTCAGCCGCATCGCGCTCGGCTGCATGAGCTTTGGCAAGGCGAACACCGGGCGCAAGTGGGCGCTTGACGCGGACGCGGCGGAGGCGCTCTTCCGGCAGGCCGTCGAGCTCGGCATCACGTTGTGGGACACGGCGAACGTCTATAGTGCGGGCACCTCGGAGGAGATCACCGGAGCGGCGGTCGGGCGGTACACGAGCCGTGACCAGGTCGTCATCGCGACGAAGCTGTTCGGCTCGATGGGCCCGGGGCCCGGCGGTGGCGGTCTTTCCCGCCGCGCGGTGTTCGAGCAGATCGGCGCCTCCCTGCGGCGCCTCGGCACCGACTACGTCGACCTGTACCAGATCCACCGGTTCGACCCGGAGACGCCGGTCGAGGAGACGATGGAAGCGCTCCACGACATCGTGAAGGCGGGGAAGGTCCGCTATCTCGGCGCCTCGTCGATGTGGGCCTGGCAGTTCTCCAAGATGCAGTACACCGCCGAGCTGCGCGGCTGGACGAAGTTCGTCTCGATGCAGGACCAGTACAGCCTCGTCGCCCGCGAGGAGGAGCGCGAGATGTTCGGGCTGCTCGCGGACCAGGGCGTGGGCAGCCTGCCCTGGAGCCCGCTCGCCGCGGGGCTCCTCGCCCGGCCGTGGGGTGACGTGAGCACGACCCGCGGGGGGCTCAACCCGACGACCGACAGCTCGGGCACGCCCCTCTTCCTCGACAGCGACCGCGGGACGGTGGAGGCGGTGGAGCAGATCGCGCAGGCGCGGGGTGTCTCCATGGCGCAGGTCGCGATGGCCTGGGTACTGAAGAACCCCGTGGTGGCCGCGCCGATCGTCGGCGCGACGAAACCGCACCACCTGGCGGACGCCGTCGCGGCCCTGGACCTCGAGCTCGGCGACAAGGAAGTGACCGCGCTCGAGGAGCACTACTCACCGCGTCGGCCCACCTATTACGGGTCGAAGTCCGGATACTGATCCCGCGCGCGCCGAGCGGGACCTGCCCGACCGGCACCGCGGGAACGAGCGCCGGCACCACAGGCGACCGCGAGGGCGAGCGCGGGAAGGAGATCCGTTGACCTGCAACGCGGAGGAGCTCGACCGGATCGGCCGGGCCGCCGGGCTCGAGGTGACCTCGACCCGCGCGGGCGGGATCGAGAAGGCCGTGACCTTCGAACAGGCGGGTCCTGAGCTGGGGTCGGTGCGGCCGATCCGGTTCAACACCGGCCCGGGCCGGACCTCCGACCTCGCGGCGTTGCGGGAGGCCGGCCAGGCCATCGAGCGGCTCGGCTACTCGACCTTCGCCCTCGCCGACCATTTCATGATCCGGTTCGCTCCGCTGATCGCGCTCCAGGCGGTCGCCGACGCGACCGACACCCTGCGGCTGACCCAGACGGTGCTCAACCAGGATCTACGGCATCCAGCGGTACTCGCCAAGGAGCTCGCCACCCTGGACGTGCTGTCCCGGGGCCGGCTGCAGGTGGGGCTCGGCGCCGGCTGGATGCGGGCCGAGTACGAGCAGGCCGGCATCCGGTACGACCGGGCCTCCACCCGGATCGCGCGGCTCGAGGAGGTGGTCGTCATCCTCAAGGGCCTGTTCGGGGACGGCCCGTTCAGCCACACGGGCGAGCACTTCACGATCGACGCGCTGCGCGGCACCCCGCGGCCGTCGCAACGGCCGCATCCGCCGATCATGATCGGCGGCGGTGGTCGGCAGCTGCTGTCGGTGGCCGGGCGGCACGCCGACATCGTGCAGATCATGCCCCGGCTTCCGCGGGAACCTCGGCCGGCCGAACCGCATCCGTTCAGCGCCGAGGCCTACGAGCAGCGGATCGACTGGGTCCGCGCCGCCGCCGGGGACCGGTTCGGGGCCGTCGAACTCGGAGCCCAACTGCTCGACGCGACGATCACCGACGATCCGGAGGCGGCTTTCGAGCGCCTCGTCCAGAGTTTCGCGGCCCGGGGATCCACCGGGGGCGCTGTTCCGTCCCGGGCCGACCTCGCCGCGTCGCCGATGGTCGCCATCGGCTCGCTGGACGACGTCTGCCGGAAGATCGTGGACGTCCGCGCGCGGTTCGGGATCAGCTACTTCACGACGCCGCTCGGGACCAGCCCCGAGGCCTTCGCGCCGGTGGTGAAACGGCTGGCGGGCCGGACCGCCGAACCGGACCCGGCATAGGCCGGAAAATCCGGGGCGGGCCGCATTCGCGCGAAATCAGCGGTCAGATGCCGTGCTGCGGCGGGGAGAGTCGCGCCGCCCACGCGCCGGACCTGATGAGCCGTTCCGCCTCGTCGCGAATGACCTGGCCGACCTCGGTCGCGAATCTGGACGTCAGCTTCAGCTTGAGTTTCAGCGCGGTGTTCTCCAGACTGTTGCGGATTCCGGTCTGGGAGGCGGGCAGCACGAGCGGCCCGCCTACTCGGCGTCGAAGTCGGCGGTGAACGCGCTCACCCGGCATGTCGCGGGGAACTGGGGCGCGAAGGGGGTTCGCTGCAACGGGGTGATGCCGGGTCTGGTGATGGGCGAGACGCAGGCGGCCCAGAACGACGTCGCGCTCCAGGAACGGTTCCTGAGCCAGGTTCCCACCACCCGGCTGGGCCGTGCGAGCGACCTGGCCGCCGTCGTGTCCTTCCTGCTCTCGGACGACGCCGAATGGACCAACGGTCCGGTCTGGGCGATCGACGGCGGCGCCAACATGCGCGCCTGACGGTCACGCCCCCGGACCCGGCCGGCCGGTCAGCCGGCCGGGTCGGTGTCCCGCGCCGCGTGGTGCCGCCCCATCGGGATGACCAGCGGCGTGCCGCTGACCGGGTCCGGGGTGACGAGCGCGTCGATCTCGAAGACCTCCTTCACGAGGGCCTCGGTGATCAGCGCGCCGGGGGTGCCGTGGGCGACGATCCGGCCCGCCTTCATGGCGATGACGTGGTCGGCGTAACGGCACGCCTGGTTCAGGTCGTGCAGCACCATCACCACGGTGCGTCCCTCGTGCCGGTTGAGGTCCACGACCAGGTCGAGCACGTCGATCTGGTGGGCGACGTCGAGGAAGGTGGTCGGCTCGTCGAGGAGCAGGATCGGGGTGCGCTGGGCGACGGCCATCGCGATCCAGGCCCGCTGGCGCTGGCCGCCGGAGAGCTCGTCGACGGAGCGTTCGGCGTGCTCGAGCATGGACGTGGCGATCAGCGCGGCGGTGACGGCCTCCTCGTCGCCTTTCGACCACTGCCGCCACCAGTTCTGGTGCGGCGAGCGGCCGCGGCTGACCAGCTCGAGTACGGACAGGCCCTCGGGCGCGACCGGCGCCTGAGGCAGGATGCCCAGCCGGCGGGCGACCTGCCGGGTCGGGGTCGCCTGGATGGAGCGCCCGTCCAGGTGGACCGTGCCGGCCTTCGGGCTCAGCAGCCGGGCCAGCGCGCGCAGCAGCGTCGACTTGCCGCACGCGTTCGCCCCGACGATGACGGTGATCTTTCCGGGCGGGACGACGACGTCGAGGTCGTCGACCACCACCCGGTCGTCGTAGGACAGCCGCAGCCCCGTCGCGCTCAATGTGGGGGCGTCGCCGGCCGGGCCGTCGACAGCCCTGTCCGGAGTGCGCGCGACGTCGTCAAGGACGCGCGCGACGTCGTCGGAGTCCGGCGCCGTCGTCACGGAAGGTGTGTTCGCTGCCGCCACAGGTCGGGTCAACCTCCAGAGCCGGTGCTGTTGGCCCGGGCGAGCAGCCAGAGAAGGAACGGGGCGCCCAGGACGCCGGTGACGATCCCGACCGGCAGCTGGGTGTCGGTCAGCAGCTGGCGGGCGATGATGTCGCTGACCAGGATGATCAGTGATCCGGTCAGCGCGGAGCCGACCAGCGGCGGCCAGGCGAGGCCGGCGAGGCGCTGGGCGATCTGCGGCGCGGCCAGCGAGACGAAGGCGACCGGTCCGGCGGCGGCCGTCGCGAAGGCGACCAGGCCCACCCCGGCCAGCAGCATCGTCAGCCGGGCCCGCTGGATCGGGATGCCCAGGCCGCTGGCCACGTCGTCGCCCAGGGCCAGCGCGTTCATCCACCGGCCCAGCATCAGCGCGGTCGGCGCGAGCACGAGCACCGCGACCGCCAACGGGCCGACGTCGCTCCAGCTCTTGGCGTTGAGGTTGCCGACCATCCAGCCCAGGGCCCGGTGCGCCTCGACGATCTCCGCCCTGGTCATCAGGTAGTCGGTCAGGCTCATGCACATCCAGGAGACGCCGATGCCGACCAGGATGATCCGGTAGCCGGTGGCGCCCCGCCGCCAGGCCAGCAGGTAGACCAGTACGGCGGTGGCGAGCGCGCCGAGCAGGCCGAGCAGGTCGGTACCCAACCCCGAGCCGAAGCCGAGCGCCAGGCCGGCGACGACCGCGGTGCTGGCACCCGAGTTGATCCCGATCATGTCCGGGCTGGCGAGCGGGTTGCGGGTCATCGTCTGGAACACCGCCCCGGACATGCCCAGTGCGAGGCCGGCGAGCAGGGCGACCAGCGCCCGCGGCAGGCGCAGCTCCTGGACGATGAACACCGAGCCCGCGTCGCCCGAGCCGAACATGGCGGGCACGACGTGGGTGAGGGACACGGGATAGTCCCCGAGGGTCATGCCGAAGCAGAACGCCGCGAACGTGGCGAGCGCCAGCAGCAGGCCGACGACCAGCACCCGCGGACGCAGCACGCCGGAGACCGGCGGCCGTTCCAGGCGCACGACGACTCGCCCGGCACCCGCCGGCAGGACCCCGGCGGCGCCGCGGGCAGCGCCGCCGCCGGCGACGTCGGTGTTGCCGGTGCTGCCAGCGCTGTCAGTGGTGGTGGTCACGGGCGGCGCCTACAGTTCCGCGAGGCGGCGACGGCGGACGAGCAGGATGAACAGCGGCGCTCCGACGAACGCGACGACGACCCCGACTCCGACCTCGCTCGGACGGTTGATGAGCCGGCCCAGGATGTCCGCGGCCAGCACCAGGGCCGGGGCGAGGATCATGGTGAACGGCAGGATCCAGCGGTAGTCCGGCCCGGTGATCGCCCGCGCCACGTGCGGCACCACCAGCCCGACGAACACGACCGGGCCGGCCGTCGCGACCGCGGCGCCGGTGAGCAGCGTGATGGCGAGGACGCCGCGGACGCGGACGAGGGCCAGCCGGCGCCCCAGCGACCGCGCGACGTCCTCGCCGAGGGCGAGGCTGTTGAGCGCCGTGGCACTGCTCAGAGCCAGCACCGCGCCCACGGCGAGGAACGGGGCGGCCTGCTCCAGGACGGCGGCGTCGCGCCCGGACAGCGAGCCCGCCGCCCAGAACCGGTAGCGGTTGAGCGCCTCGGTGTCGGTCAGCGCGATGCCGTTGGTCAGCGAGCTGAGCAGGGCCGTCACGGCGACGCCGGCGAGCGCGAGCTTGACCGGCGTGGCGCCGCCGCGGCCCGCCGTGGCCAGCAGGTACACGACCACGCTGGTGATGAGCGCGCCGGCGAACGCGAACCAGATGTAGCCGTTGAGCGAGGTGAGGTCGAGCGTCGAGACGGCGAGCACGATGCCGAACGCGGCCCCGGCGCTCACTCCCAGCAGACCCGGGTCGGCCAGCGGATTGCGCGTCAGGCCCTGCATGAGTGCCCCGGCCAGGCCGAGCGCGGCGCCGGCGAACAGGCCGAGCACGGTGCGCGGCACGCGCAGCCCGCGCACCACCGCGTCGATCTCGCCGCCGTCCGGTTCGAAGACGGCCCGCGCCACGTCGCTCGGCGCGATCTGCCGACTTCCTAGAGCGATCGACAGGACGCAGATGACGGCGAGCAGCAGGAGGGCCCCGGCGAGGAGGAGCGCGAGGCGGCGGTGCCGTCGGCTGGCGGCCGAGGTCACCCGCGGCGACGCGCGGGTGTAGCTCGCGACTGCCATCACACCTCCCGTAACCGGTGACCTGGTCGCCGGCGGCTTGCCTTAACTTGCTTCGTTGAGCTTAGGTGAGGGTTACTTTATTGCATGACCTGCGCTTATGTCACGAGCGGCGCCTCCGGTTGATCTGTCCCGTCCCAGCGCGGGACGTCACCGTCAGGCCGGTCGTGATGTTAGCCGCGCGGGGTGGCGGCGAGCTCCGGGTCGGCAGCAGGCCCCCGGAACAACGCGCGCCCGGCAACACCGGCGTGCCCGGCAACACCAGCGTGTTCAGGAACGACAGCAGATCCAGGAACGACAGCAGATCCAGGAACAACCCATCAGCGAGAGAGGCGTGCTCCCATGGCTGGTAGCGAAGTCGGCGACGCGATGACGGCGCCGTCCGCAGGGCCGCAGGAGCTCGACCACCTGCTCGCCACCTGGAACGACACGGCCTCCACCATCCCGCTCGCGGCCTTCCCCGCGATGCTCGCGGAACAGGTCGCGCGCACCCCGGACGCGATCGCCGTCGTCTGCGAGGACGTCGAGCTCACCTACGCCGAGCTGGACGCCCGCGCCAACCGGTGGGCCCGGCTGCTGCTCGGCCTCGGGGTGCGCCGCGAGCAGGTCGTCGCGTTCGCGCTGCCCCGCTCGGTCGACATGATCGTGGCGATGGTCGCCGTGCTGCGCACCGGGGCCGCCTACCTGCCGCTCGACCCGGACTACCCGGCCGGGCGGCTGTCCTACATGGTCGCCGACGCCCGACCGGTCTGCCTGCTCACCACGACCGCGTGGGCCCGGCGCATCCCGGTCGGCGAGGCCACCACGACGCTGCTCGTCGACGCCCCGGAGACGATCGCCGCCGCTGCCGGGACCGACCCGGGGGCGCTCACCGACGCCGAGCGCGGCGGGCCGGTCGCGGTCACCGGCGCGGCCTACGTGATCTACACCTCCGGGTCCACCGGCCGGCCGAAGGGCGTCGTCGTCACACACGCCGGCGTCGCCGGGCTGGTCGCCACCCAGCGCCAGCGGCTCGGCGTGGACGAGCACTCCCGGGTCCTGCAGTTCGCCTCGCCCAGCTTCGACGTCGCCTTCTGGGAGCTGTGCATGGGCCTGCTCTCCGGCGCGCGGCTGGTGGTGGTGCCCGCCGAGCGCCGGGTACCCGGACCGGAGCTGACCGACTACATCGCCGCCCACGGCGCCGACGTGATGATCCTGCCGCCCGCGCTGCTCGCGGCGCTGCCGCCGGGCTGCGCGCTGCCCGCGGGCGGGGTGCTGCTGGCCGGCACCGAACGGGTCTCGCCGGAACTCGTCGCGCGCTTCGGCCGCGACCGGCGGATGTTCAACGCCTACGGCCCGACCGAGGCCACCGTGAACTCGACGCTGGGGGAGTGCGACCCGGACACCCCGACCGGCGCGCTCGTCCCGATCGGCCGGCCGGACCCGGACACCCGCGCCTACGTCCTCGACGACGCGTTGCGCCCGGTCCCGGTCGGCGTGCCCGGTGAGCTCTACCTGGCCGGCACCGGCCTGGCCCGCGGCTACCTGGGCAAGCCGGGGCGCACCGCGGAGCGGTTCGTCGCCGATCCGTTCGGCGCGCCCGGTGCCCGGCTCTACCGCACCGGTGACGTGGCCCGCTGGGACGACGACGGCCGGTTGACCTTCCTCGGCCGCACCGACGACCAGGTGAAGATCCGCGGCTACCGGATCGAACCCGGCGAGGTCGAGTCGGTGCTGGCCGGCCACCCGGGAATCGGCCAGGCCGTCGTCATGGTCCGCGACGACGCCGCCGGCCAGCCGAACCTGGTCGCCTACGCGGTGCCCAGCGCCGAACGCGACGCCGCCGGTGAGCACGAGCAGGTCGGCGAGTGGAAGGAGATCCACGAGTCGGTGTTCCACGACGCCGCCGAGCACGGCCTCGAGGAGAACTTCACCGCGTGGAACAGCAGCTACACCGGCGAGGCCATCCCGGTGGAGGAGATGCGGGAGTGGCAGGACGCCACCGTGCGCCGCATCCGCGCCCTGCGGCCCCGGCGGGTGCTGGAGATCGGGGTCGGCAGCGGCCTGATCCTCTCCCGGGTCGCCGCCGACTGCGAGGCCTACTGGGGTCTCGACCTGTCCGCCCGGGCGATCGAGAACCTGCGCGCCACCGTGGCGGACCGACCCGACCTGCGGGACCGGGTGCACCTGCGCGCCGCGCCCGCGCACGACCTCGCCGACCTGCCCGCCGACTTCGACACCGTGGTCATCAACTCGGTGATCGTCTACTTCCCGAGCGTCGACTATCTGGTGGACGTGGTCCGCCAGGCCATGGGCCTGCTGGTCCCGGGCGGCGCGCTGTTCCTCGGTGACATCCGCGACCTGCGCCTGCTGCGCTGCATGCGCACCGCGGTGGAACTGCACCGCGGCGCCGCGGCCGGCCTGCCCTCGGCCGGGACGGTGCGCCGGGCCGCCGACCGGGCCGTCGAGCTGGAGAAGGAACTGCTGCTCGACCCCGACTTCTTCGTCGCGCTCGCCGACGCCGTCCCGGAGATCGACGCGTCCGCCGGCATCGACCTGCGGGTCAAGCGGGCCCGCCACCACAACGAGCTCAGCCGCTACCGCTACGACGTGGTCCTGCGCCGCCGTGGTGGGGACGCCCCGCGTACCGACCCGGCCGAGCGGCACGTCCGCTGGGGTGCGGAGGTCGCCGACGCCGCCGCCGTCGAGGCGTGGCTGGAGGCCCACCAGCCGACGCGGCTGCGGGTGACCGGCGTGCCCAACGGCCGGCTCACCGGCGAGATCGCGGCGCTGCGGGCGCTCGACGCGGACGCGGAGCCGGACGCCGTGCTGGCCGCGCTGCGCTCCGACGGGGGCGCGCCGGACCCGGAGGTCTTCGTCGCCGTCGCCGAGCGCACCGGTCGCCAGGTGGCCGCCACCTGGACGGCCGGGACCGACGACGGCCGTATCGACGTGATCTTCGCCGCCGCCGCCGCCGGTGGCGGTGGCGGTGCGGCCGGCGCCGGCCCGGACCTCGGCCCGGACCAGACGGTCTACCGGCCGGCGGAGCACCCGCGCGGCGCGCTCGCGTCGTACGCCAACGACCCGTCCGGGCTGCGCCGCTCGGGTGCGCTGGTGGCGGCGCTGCGCACCTTCGCCCGGGGCCAGCTCCCCGAGTACATGGTGCCCTCGGCGTTCGTGCTGCTCGACCGCATCCCGGTGCTGCCCAGCGGCAAGGTCGACCGGGCGGCGCTGCCCGCGCCGCAGGCCCGCCCCGCCGGCGCCGGCCGGGAGGCGCGCAACCCGCGCGAGCGGATGCTCTGCGAACTGTTCGCCGAGATCCTGGGCCAGCCCGAGGTCGGCATCGACGACAGCTTCTTCGACCTCGGTGGGCACTCACTGCTCGCCACCCGGCTGGTCATCCGGGTCCGGTCCGTTCTCGGCGCCGAGCTGGCGCTGCGGACGGTCTTCGAGGCCCCGACCGTGGCGGAGCTCGCCGAGCGGCTGCGGATCTCCGGCAGCGACCGACCCGAGCTGGTGACCGGCACCCCGGTGGACGGGACGCCGCTCTCCTCGGCCCAGCGCCGGCTGTGGTTCCTGTACCGGCTGGAAGGGCCGAGTTCGTTCTACAACGTGCCGATCCTGCTCCGCCTGGTCGGCCCGCTCGACGTCGACGCGCTGCGGCTGGCCCTGGACGACCTCGCCGAGCGGCACGAGACGCTGCGCACGATCTTCGTCCAGTCCGGGGACGGCGTCCCCGCCCAGCGTCTGCTCACCGGCGACGCCGCCCGACCGGGCCGGGCGCTGCTGATGGAACCGGCCGGCGCGCGCGACGAGCTGACGGCCCGGGTCCGGGACACCACCGAGTACCGCTTCCGGCTGGACGAGGAGGCGCCGGTGCGCTGCCACCTCTACCCGGTGCATACCGATCCGGTGCGCGCGGCCGAGGGACCGGCGGCGGCGCAGGACGAGCATCTGCTGCTCCTGCTGCTGCACCACGTCGCCGGCGACGGCTGGGCCGAGGCACCGCTGTTGGAGGATCTCGGCCGGGCCTACTCGGCGCGCCGCGCCGGGCAGCCGCCGGCCTGGGCGCCGCTCGCGGTCCGCTACGCCGACTACGCCGCCTGGCAGCCGAGGCTGCTCGGCGCGGCCGACGACCCGGACAGCCTGCTCGCCCGCCAGAGCGCCTACTGGACCGAGGCGCTGCGCGGCCTGCCCGAGGAACTGGTGCTGCCGGTGGACCGGCCGCGCCCCGCCGCGGCCGGCTACCGGGGCGGCACGGTCGCCGCGGTGCTGCCCGCCGCGCTGCACCGCGGCCTGCGTGAGCTGGCCGCGGCGACCGGGGTCAGCCCGTTCATGCTGGCCCACGGCATCGTCGCCGCCCTGCTCACCCGGCTCGGTGCCGGCACCGACCTGCCGCTGGGCACCCCGGTCGCCGGGCGGGGTGACGCCGGGCTGGACGGGGTCACCGGCTTCTTCGTCAACCTGCTGGTGCTGCGCACCGACACCGCGGGCGACCCGACCTTCCGGGAGCTGCTCGCCCGGGTGCGCGACGTCGACCTGGCCGCGTTCGACCACGCCGACGTGCCCTTCGAGCACCTGGTCGACGTGCTGCGCCCACCGCGCTCGCTGGCCCGCCACCCGCTGTTCCAGGTCATGGTCTCCTACCTGCGCGTCTACGACGCCGACCCGGGCCTGGCCGGGCTGCGCGCCAGCCGGGAGTACATCGAGCAGGACCTCGCGAAGTTCGACCTGACCTTCGCCTTCCACGAGACCGGTCTGGACGGCGCCGAGCGGCTCGAGGTGTCGGTCGAGTACAGCGCGGACCTGTTCGACCGGGCCGGCGCCGAGCTGCTGCTCGGCCGGGTACTGCGGACCCTCGCCAGCGTGGTCACCGACCCGGACCAGCGGCTGGGCCGCCTCGACCCGCTCGACCGCGCCGAGCGCGAGCTGATCCTCGGCACCTGGGCCGGGACGCCGCGGGAGGACTCCCCGCCGGCCCCGACCCTGCTGGAGGCGTTCGCCGAGCAGGTGCGCGACCGGCCGGACTCGGCCGCGCTCGTCGCCGGCGGGCGTCGGTGGACCTTCGCCGAGCTCGACACCTGGACGGCCCGCGCCGCGGCTCGTCTCCTCGCCCGCGGCGTCGGACCGGAGATCCTGGTCGGACTGGCCCTGTCCCGGGCCGCGACGGTGCCGGCGCTGCTCGCCGTGCTGCGCGCCGGCGGCGCCTACCTGCCGCTGCCGACCGACCAGCCCGCGCACCGGATCGCCGTCATCCTGGCCGACGCGGAACCCGCGCTGGTGCTCACGACCGCCGCGGACGCCGCCCGGCTGCGGGCCGACCATCCCGGCACCGAGGTGCTCGTCCTCGACGAGGCCGCGTCCGGCGACGCGCCGGCCGTGGTGCCGCCGGTGCCGCCGGCGCGTCCGGTGCCCGACGCGCTCGCGTACGTGATCTACACTTCCGGCTCCACCGGCGTGCCCAAGGGCGTCGCCGTCACCCACGGTGGGCTGGCGAACCTGCTCGCCACCCACCGGCACCGCCAGATGGCCGACGCCGCGCGCCGGGCCGATGGGCGCCGCCTGCGGGTCGCCCATCTCGCCTCGTTCTCCTTCGACGGCTCCTGGGGACCGCTGCTGTGGCTGTTCGACGGCCACGAGCTGCACGTTCTCGACGACAACGACTACCGGGACGTACCCGCCGCCGCCGGCTACCTCGCCGCGCACCTGGTCGACTGGGTCGACGCGACCCCCACCTACATCCAGGCACTGGTCGGGCTCGGCCTGCTCGACGGGGAGCACCGGCCGCTGGGCGTGGTCGTCGGCGGCGAGGCCGTGCCGGCGGAGCTGTGGCGGCGCCTGGCCACCACCGAGGGCCTGATCGCCCGGGACGTCTACGGCCCGACCGAGAACACCGTCGACGCCTACGCCTGGGACGCCACCCCGGACGGGGGGCGCTCGGCCCACCTGCTCGACGGCGTCACCGTGCGGGTGCTCGACGCGCACTGCGGGCTCGCGCCGGTCGGCGTCACCGGCGAGCTGTACCTCGCCGGGCACGGACTGGCTCGCGGTTATCTGGGCAGCGCGGGGCTGACCGCCACCCGTTTCGTCGCCGACCCGTACGGCCCGCCCGGCTCGCGGATGTACCGCACCGGCGACCTCGCGCGCTGGACCCCGACCGGGGTGCTGGCGTTCGCGGGCCGCGCCGACGAGCAGGTGAAGATCCGCGGTTTTCGGATCGAACCCGGTGAGATCGAGGCCACGCTCACGACGCATCCCGGCGTCGGGCGCGCCGCGGTCGTCGTCCGCGAGGACCGCCCCGGCGCGCGCCGGCTGGTCGCCTACGTGATCCCGGCCGCCGATGCCGATGCCGATGCCGGTAGTGGTGCCGCTGCCGCTGCCGACCCGGCGGCGTTGCGTGACCATCTCGCCGCGCGGCTGCCCGACCACATGGTCCCGGCGGCGATCGTGGTGGTGGACGACTTCCCGCTGACCTCCAGCGGCAAGCTCGACCAGCGGGCGCTGCCCGAACCCGACCTCGCCGCCGTGGCCGCCGGTGACGGCGGCGCCCCCCGGAACCCGGCCGAGCGGCTGCTGTGCGACCTGTTCGCCGAGCTCGTCGGCGTTCCGGCGGGCGCGGTCGGGACCGGTGACAGCTTCTTCACGCTCGGCGGCGACAGCATCCTCTCGATCCAGCTCGTCAGCCGGGCCCGCCAGGGCGGGCTCGTCCTGAGCGCACGGGACGTCTTCCAGACGCCGACCCCGGCCGGACTCGCCGCGGTGGCCGTACCGGCCTCGCCGGCGGCCGGCACCGCGACCGTCGCCGAACCGCCCGAGGCGGCCTGGGGCGAGGTGCCGCTCACCCCGATCATGCGCTGGCTCGTCGACACCCCCGGCCCGATCGACGGCTACCACCAGTCGATGGTCGTGGCGACGCCACCAGGTGCCGGCCTGGAACGGATCGACACCGGACTGGCCGCCGTCGTCGCCGCCCACGACCTGCTGCGCGCGCGCCTCGACCGTTCCGGCCCGGCCGGTCCGGTGCTCACCGTCGAGCCGCCGGCGCCCCGCCACGGCCTCGTCCGACGGGTCGACGCCGCTGGCCGGCCTGCCGGCGACCAACTCGTCGACCCGCCTGCCGCCGACCCGCCTGCTGGCGATCCGCCTGTGGGCGACCCGCTCGCCGGCGCCCTCGCGGCCGCCCGCGCCGAGCTCGCGCCGGAGCGGGGGGAAATGGTCCGGGCTGTGTGGGTCGACGCCGGCCGGGATCGGCCCGGCCGGCTGTACGTCCTCATCCACCATCTGGTCGTCGACGCGGTCTCGTGGCGTGTCCTGCTGCCCGACCTGGTGGCTGCCTGGGCCGCGGATCCGGTGGCGCCGGCCGATCCGGCCGTACCGGTGGCGCCGGTGGCGCCGCGGTCGTCCACCTCGTTCCGCACCTGGGCGCGCGGTCTGCTCGCCCGGTCCCAGGACCCGGCGCTGGTCGACCAGGCCGCCGCCTGGGCCGCGCTCGCCGACGGCGTGGTCTCCCCGTTCGGCCCCCGGGAACTGGACCCCGCCCGGGACACGTTCGCCACCGCGCGTCGGCTCACCGTGGAACTGCCCGCGGACATCACCTCCGACCTGCTCACCGGCGTCCCGGCCGCGTTCCACGCGCAGGTGAACGACGTCTGGCTGAGCGGGCTCGCGGTCGCGCTCGCCCGGTTCGGCGCCGCCCACGGCGGCGTGTCCGGTCCGATGCTCGTCTCGATCGAGGGCCACGGCCGGGAGGAGGAGTGGGTCGCCGGAGCCGACCTCGCCCGGACGGTGGGCTGGTTCACCACCGAGTACCCGGTGCGCCTCGATCTCACCGGTCTCGGCTCGGTCGGTACCGCCGTCCCAATCGGTACCGCCGTCCCGGTCGGCACCGCCGGTCCGGGCGGGTACGACCCCGGTGCCGCGCTGAAGACCGTGAAGGAGCAGGTGCGTCGGCTGCCCGGCAGCGGTGTCGCCTACGGCCTGCTGCGCCACGCGAACCCGGCCACCGCCGCCGCGCTCGCCACCGCGCCGGCGCCCGCCGTCGGCTTCAACTACCTGGGCCGCACCGCCGCCCCGGGAGCCCCGGGGGCTCCGGGCACCGCGACCTCCGACGGCGGCCTGGCGGGCGGCGCCGACCCGGCGATGCCGGTGAGCCTGCCGCTGGAGCTCAACGCCGTCACCGAGGACCGCCCCGACGGCCCGGTGCTCGTCGCCACCTGGTCCTGGCCGGCCGCGCTGTTCACCACGGACGAGGTCCGGGAACTGGCGGACGGCTGGTTCGCCGCGCTGGCCGAGCTGCGCGCGCACGCCCGGCGCCCGGGAGCCGGCGGTCGCACCCCGTCCGACGTCCCGCTGGCGGCGCTCGACCAGGCCGAGATCGAGCGGTTGGAGGCCCTGGTCCCGGCCGTCGAGGACATCGTCGCGCCCACCCCACTGCAGGAGGGGCTGCTCTTCCACACCGCGCTCGACCCGGACCGGCCCGACCCCTACGTCGTCTGGCTCGGCCTCGACCTGACCGGCCCGCTGCCCGCCGGCGCGGTGCGCGCCGCCGCCGCCGACCTGCTCGACCGGCATCCCAACCTGCGCGCCGCCTTCCCGGAGACGGCTTCGGGACGTCGAGTCACCCTCGTCCCGGCCCGGGTGGCGGCGCCGTGGCGCGAGGTGGACCTCACCGGCCTGCCGCCGGACCGCCAGCGCGCGGCGCTGACCGAGCTGGTCGCCGCCGAGACCGCGCGCCGGTTCGACCCGGCCCGCCCACCGCTGCTGCGCTGGACGCTGGTCCGCCTCGGCGTCGACCACGCCCGGCTGGTCCTCACCCACCACCACGTCCTGCTGGACGGCTGGTCGATGCCGCTGCTGGTCGCCGAGTTCCGGGCACTGCTGCGCGGGCGGCTGGGAGCCGCCACCGATCTGCCCGCGGTGGTGCCGTTCCGCCGTCATCTCGCCTGGCTGGCGGCGCGGGACACCGATGCCGCGCGGGCCGCCTGGTCCGCCGCGTTCGAGGACCTTACCGAGCCGACCCTGCTCGCCGAGCCGATGCCGTCCGCCGAAGCGGGGCCGTCCGCCGAGGCGGCGGTGGCGCCGCAGTCACGGCGGATCGAGGTCACGGTGCCCGCCGGCCTGGCCGCCGACCTGACCCGGCTGGCCCGCGAGCACGGCCTGACCATGAACACCGTCGTGCAAGGTGCCTGGGGTCTGCTGCTCGGCCGGCTGACCGACCGTGACGACGTGGTCTTCGGCACCACGGTCGCCGGCCGCCCGCCGGAGCTGCCCGGCGCCGAGACGATGATCGGCCTGTTCGCCAACACGGTGCCCGTGCGGGTGCGCACGCGGCCGGGTGAACCGGTGCTCGCCCTGCTACGCCGGCTGCAGACGGAACAGGCCGACCTGCTCGACCACCAGCACCTCGGCCTCGCCGACATCCGCGCGCTGGTCGGGGTCAACGAGCTCTTCGACACCCTCGCCGTCTTCGAGAACTACCCCGAGGACCCGGCGGCGGCCGCCGGCGTCGTGACGGGGGCGGTGCGGGTCGTCGCGGACGGCGGCGACGACACCACCCACTATCCGCTGACGCTGACCGCGCTGCCCGACCCCGCCGGCGGGTTGACGTTCCTGCTCGACCACCGCCCCGACCTGTTCGACCCCGGGCGCGCCGAGCAGGCGGCCGCCCGGCTGCTGCGGGTGCTGGCCGCCGTCGCCGCGGACCCGCACCGCCCGGTCGGCCGCGTCGACGTGCTCGACCCGACCGAGCGCACCCGGTTCACCCGGCCCACCGAGGCCGTCCGGACGACGCCCGCGGCGCCGCCCTCGACGTCGCCGCCCTCCGCGACGCTGCCAGCGCGCTGGCGGGAGCAGGTCGCCCGCACCCCGGACGCGCCCGCGGTCAGCTGCGACGGGGCGACGCTGCGCTACCGCGACCTCGACGAGCGCGCGGACGCGCTGGCCACCGAGCTGGCCCGGCACGGGGTCGGCCCGGAGAAGATCGTGGCACTGGCGCTCCCGCGCTCGCCCGGCCTCGTCGTCGCCGTGCTGGCCGTGCTGAAGACCGGCGGCGCCTACCTGCCGCTGGACCCCGACTACCCGGCCGACCGACTCGACCTCATGCTCCGCGACGCCGAGCCCGTGCTGCTTGTCACGGCCGCCGACTCCGACTCCGACTCCGGCACCGGCACCGGCCTGCCACGGCTGGTCGTCGACGCCGAGGGACGTCTCACGCCGAGCGCGGGAACGCAGCCGCCGCCGGTGTGGCGCGAGCCGGACCCCGACCACCCGGCCTACGTCATCTACACCTCGGGCTCGACCGGCACGCCCAAGGGCGTCCTCGTCACCCACCGCAACGCCACCCGCCTGTTCGACGTGACCAGGGGCCTGTTCGACCTCGGGGCGGACGACGTCTGGACGCTGTTCCACTCCTACGCCTTCGACTTCTCGGTCTGGGAACTGTGGGGGCCGCTGCTGCACGGCGGGCGGCTGGTGGTCGTCCCGCGCGCGGTGACCCGGGCGCCCGGGGAGTTCCTGCGCCTGCTCGCAGACGAGGGCGTCACCGTCCTCAACCAGACGCCTTCGGCGTTCGCGGCGCTCGACCTGGCGGACCGGGACGACCCCGCGACCTCCGCCCGGCTCGCGCTGCGCCTGGTGATCTTCGGTGGTGAGGCGCTCGACCTGGCCTCGCTCGGCTCCTGGTACGGCCGCCACGACGACCGTGCCCCCCTGCTGGTCAACATGTACGGGATCACCGAGACCACGGTGCACGTCACCCATCTCACGCTGGACACTGCCGTCGCGGCCACGGCCGGCGGCAGCCTGATCGGCGACCCGCTGGCCGACCTGCGGCTGTACGTGCTCGACAGCGGCCTGAACCCGGTACCGCCCGGGGTGACCGGTGAGCTGTACGTGGCCGGTGCCGGCCTGGCCCGCGGCTACCTGCGCCGGCCCGGCCTCAGCGCCGGGCGGTTCGTCGCCGATCCGTTCGGGGCACCCGGCGAGCGGATGTACCGCACCGGCGACCTGGTCCACCGCGAGCGCGACGGCGCGCTGGCCTACCGGGGCCGGGCCGACGAACAGGTCAAGATCCGCGGCTTTCGGATCGAGCTGGGCGAGATCTCGGCGGCCTTCGCGGAGCTGGCCGAGGTGGGCTCCGTCGCGGTCGTCGTCCGCACCGACACCCCCGGCGACCCACGGCTGGTCGCCTACGTGGTGCCCGCCGCCGGCACCGATCCGGCTGGCCCGGATTCGGCCGGCCCGGATCCGGCCGGCACCGACCCGGTCGCCGGTGAGCCGGCGCGGCTGCGGGCCGCCGCGGCCGCCCGGCTGCCGGAGCACATGATCCCCGCCGTGGTCGTGCTGCCCGAGCTGCCGCTGACCGTCAACGGCAAGCTCGACCGGCGCGCGCTGCCCGCGCCCGACCTCGGCGGCGCGGGGGAGGCCACCGCGGCGCGGACACCGGCCGAGGAGACGCTGTGCCGGCTGTTCGCGGAGGTCCTCGGCGTCGCCCGGGTCGGCGTCCACGACAGCTTCTTCGACCTGGGTGGGCACTCGCTGACCGTGACCAGGCTGACCAGCCGGATCCGCGCAGAGTTCGGCCGGGCGGTTCCGGTCCGCGCGGTCTTCGACGCCGCGACCGTAGCCCGGCTCGCGGCCGTGCTCGACCCGGCCGGCGCGGCCGGTGCGGCCGCGGGCCCAGCCGCGAGCGGACCCGTGGGAGCGGCGACGGACGGACCCGCGGGTGCGGCGACGGGCGCGACCGTGGACGCCTCGGCGGGTGGCCCGGTGGCCGAGCCGACCGCTCGGCCGCCGCTGCTCGCCGCCCCGCCGGCGGAACGGGAGCCGTTGTCGTTCGCGCAGCGGCGGCTGTGGTTCCTCTACCGCCTCGACGGACCGAGCCCCACCTACAACGTGCCGTGGGCCTGGCGGCTGACCGGCGAACTGGACCGCGACGCGCTGCGCGACGCCCTCGCCGACCTGGTCGAACGGCACGAGACGCTGCGCACGATCGTCCCGGACGACGACGCCGGCCGGCCCTACCAGGCCCCCCTGACCGGCGTCCGCCCGGAACTGCCCGTCGAGGCGGTCACCGAGGCCGACCTGCCGGCGGCGCTGCTGCGGGAGGCGCGGTACCCGTTCGCGATCGACCGGGAGATCCCGCTGCGGGCCCGGCTGTTCCAGCTCGGCCGGGACGACCACGCGCTGGTCCTGGTCATCCACCACATCGCGGCGGACGGTGCCTCCGAGGCGCCGCTGCTCGCCGACCTGAACACCGCCTACGCGGCGCGGCTGGCCGGCACCGCGCCGGACTGGTCGCCGCTGCCGCTGCGGTACGCCGACGTCGCCCGCTGGCAGCGTGAGCTGCTCGGCGACGAGGCCGACCCGGCCAGTGTCGCCGCCGCCCAGGCGGCCTACTGGCGCACGGCGCTGGCGGACCTGCCCGACGAGCTGGACCTGCCCATGGACCGGCCACGGCCGGACCGCGCGAGCAGCCGCGGCGGCACCGTCGAGTTCGACATCCCGGCCGGGCTGCACCGTTCGCTCACCGAGCTCGCCCGCTCCGGGGACGCCAGCCTGTTCATGGTCCTGCAGGCGGCGCTGGCGACATTGCTGACGAAGCTCGGCGCGGGCACCGACATCCCGCTCGGCTCGCCGATCGCCGGGCGGACCGAACACGAGCTCGACCCGCTCGTCGGCCTGTTCGTCAACACCCTGGTGCTGCGGGCCGACACCGCCGGGAACCCGACGCCGCGCGAGCTGCTCGGCCGGATCCGAGAGGCGAGCCTCGCGGCCTACGCCCACCAGGACCTGCCGTTCGAGCGGCTCGTCGACCTGATCAGTCCGACCCGCTCGCTGGCCCGGCACCCGCTGTTCCAGATCATGATCTCGCACAGCGTGCTGTCCGGGGACGACGGCCGGCTGCTCGGCCTGCCCGCGCGGCCGGTCGACACCGGGCTCGGTGTGGCCAAGTTCGACCTCGCCTTCGAACTGGCCGAACGACCCGCCTCCGGCGGGATCTCCGGCACCGTCGACTACGCCGTCGATCTTTTCGACGAGTCCACGGTGGAATCCTTCGCCCGGCGGTTCCTGCTCGTTCTCGAATCCATCGTCTCGGCCCCTGACGCGCCGCTCTCCTCGCTCGACGTGATTACCCCGGAAGAACGTCGGGTGTTGGGTGTTTGGGGTGTGGCTGGTTGTTCGGTGGAGCCGGTGTCTTTTGGTGGGTTGTTTGGGGTGCGGGTGGCTGAGGGTGCGGGTGCGGTGGCTGTGGTGGCGGGGGGTGTGGGTGTTTCGTTCGGTGAGTTGGATGTGTGGTCGAATCGGTTGGGGAGGTTTTTGTTGGGGTGTGGGGTGGGGGTGGAGAGTGTGGTGTTGGTGGCGTTGCCTCGGGGTGTGGAGTGGGTGGCGGTGCAGGTGGGTGTGTGGAAGGTGGGTGGGGTGTATGTGCCGGTGGATCCTGATTTGCCGGTGTCTCGGGTGGTGGGGATGGTGGCGGATGTGTCGCCGGTGTGTGTGGTGACGTGGTCGGGTGTGGGGGAGGATTTCCTGGCCGCGGTGTCGGGGGTTTCTCGGGTGGTCGTGGTGGATGATCCGGCGGTCGGTGCTGTGGTGGATGGTTTGTCGGGTGGGGAGATTTCGGTGGTGGAGCGGGGTGGTGTGGTGTCTCCGTCGAATGCGGCGTATGTGATTTTCACGTCTGGTTCGACGGGGCGGCCGAAGGGTGTGGTGGTGTCGCATGCGGGTGTGGCGAAGTTGGTGGCGACGCAGGTGGAACGGTTTGGGGTGGGTCGGGGTAGTCGGGTGTTGCAGTTCGCGTCGCCGAGTTTTGATGTGGCGTTCTGGGAGGTGGTGGCGGGGTTGCTGTCGGGGGGTGGTCTGGTTGTTGTTCCGGCTGAGTTGCGGGTTCCGGATGTGGGGTTGACGGATTTCCTGGCTGAGCAGGGTGTTGATTTTATGATTTTGCCGCCGGTGTTGTTGGCGGCGTTGCCGGAGGGTGCTGTTCTTCCGGCTGGTGGGACGTTGTTGGCGGGGACGGAGCGGGTGTCTCCGGAGTTGGTGGGGCGGTATTCGGGTTCGGTGCGGATGTTCAATGCGTATGGTCCGACCGAGGTGACGGTGAACTCGACACTCGGCCTGTGCTCACCGGAGGGGGTGGTCGGTGGTGTGGTGCCGATCGGCGTGCCCGATCCGGGGACGCGGGTGTATGTGCTGGATGGGTATCTGCGGCTTGTTCCACCGGGTGTCCCGGGTGAGTTGTATATCGGTGGTCTCGGGGTCGCCCGTGGGTATGTGGGCCGTTCTGGGCTGACGGCGTCGCGTTTTGTGGCGGATCCCTTCGTCTTGGGTGAGCGGGTGTATCGGACGGGTGATGTGGTCCGGTGGACGGAGGATGGGCGGCTGGTTTTCCTGGGTCGTTCGGATGATCAGGTGAAGGTGCGGGGGTATCGGATCGAGCCGGGTGAGGTCGAGTCGGTGTTGGCGGGTGCTCCGGGGGTGGGTCAGAGCGCGGTGGTGGTGCGGGAGGACCGTCCTGGGGACCGTCGCCTGGTCGGCTATGTGACGGCGTCGGATGAGACCGCGGGTGTCGATGTCGTGGTGGTACGCCGGCATGCCGCCGGGTCGCTTCCGGAGTACATGGTTCCCTCGGCGCTGGTCGTACTCGACCGGTTGCCGGTGACGGTGTCCGGCAAGCTGGACCGCAACGCCCTGCCCACCCCCGAATACGGCGGG
>NZ_KB891235.1 GCF_000373365.1 Parafrankia discariae | reverse complement strand
CCCGCGTCTTCTGCGACGTCTTCTTCCGCTACTACAACAACGAGCACAGGCATTCGGGTATCGCTCTGCACACCCCGGCCAGCGTCCATGACGGCACCGCCCATGAGATCCAGGCCCGTCGCTCCCAGGTCCTCGACGCCGCCTACGCGGCCCACCCTGAGCGGTTCCGCCGCCGACCGGCCCCGCCCGCGCTGCCGACCAGGGCGTGGATCAACCAGCCACCAACGATCATCGAGACCGAGGAGGCGCTACCCACGAACCAAGCAGCCTGATGTCTCATCGGGATTGACAGGCTCCGACCCGCCGGCCTGTCGACGCCGCCCTCACCCTGCCCCACCACAACGGCGGCACCTCCTGCTCGGCTAACACACAGTCACTAGCGAATGTGGAACAGAGCCGTTGAACGGACACTCCCTCTCCCGACCGACAGCGTCCGGCGCGACCCACGGACTGCTCGTACTGACGGGAGTGGAGCCCCACTGTCAACTACTGAACGTGACCGCAGTTCGGGTCCAGGTTGAGGACGAGGGTTGTCGCTGGACGGTCTGCCCCTCGCGCTCAGCGGACGTGGCGAAGCCAGCATTTCGATGGAGGTGTCCCCAGCCCCCCGCGCAGTGAAATAATTGCGCTGATGGGACGGGACCGGCGTTCGGGACGGGCGGAGCAGTGAGGATCGAACCGGCGGACGATGCCATGTTCGGCGAGCGCGCCGCCTGGCGGTACGACCCGCCCTACGACTTCTACGACGACGACGGCCTACCCGTGAAGAACCCCGAGCTTTTCTTCGCTGTGCGCGACGACGACGGTGCGCTGATGGGTTTCTACTTCTTCGAGTTGCACGGCGACGCGCTGTTCTACGGGTTCGGCCTGCGGCCCGATCTCACCGGCCGAGGGCTCGGCGAGCAGTTCGTGCTGGCCGGGTTGGAGTTCGCCCGCCCCTTCTACGGGCAGCGCCGGGTCGTGCTCTACGTCGCCGCCTTCAACGAACGCGCCATCCGCCTGTACCAGCGCCTCGGTTTCACCGAGACCGGCCGGCATGCCGAGACGTTCGACGGTTACGGGGCCGTGGAGTTCGTCGACATGGAAAAGCCAGGCTGAGCGCCCTCCGCGCCGGGCCGGGTCGATGCGGAGGGCCTGTTCACCGAGAACGGCCCGTGGCTCGTAGACGCCCGACCGACTCCGCGCGGCTGCTGGGCCAGAAACACCCAGACACCCTCACCGCCCGCCACAACCTCGCCCACTCGTACTGGCAGGCGGGGCGGACCACTGACGCAATCAACATCGAGAAGGGGGTGGCCGCCGACTTCGCGCGGCTGTTCGGCCAACAACACCCGAACACGGTCGCGGCGGCCGGCGCGGTGCGGGCGTGGCGGGACTGTGTCGCCAGCGGTCGGGTAGCCCGGGGGGGATCTCACCCCCGGGTTACCACAGATCCCGGCGTGACGATCTCTCGTCACCGGGCTCTTGTCATCCTGTCCGCCAGGACGCTGCGGCCCATGCCACGTCCACGGTGGTGGTGTACGGAGAGTGACTTCGCGTGATCCTGGTTCAGGTTATGCGGGGAGGGCTTCGGGTGTCACGCTGATCTCGGGTGTGTCGGCGGTTTTCTGCGCGGGGTCGGTTCTGGCGAGGATTTTCAGGCCGATGTAGCGGTGGGTTTCGATCCACTCGTCGTGTTGTTCGGCGAGGACGGCGCCGACGAGCCGGATGATGGCGTCACGGCTGGGGAAGATACCGGCGACGTCATCTCTGCCAGGACGCGCCGGGCAGGGTCGACCCGATCGCGTTGACCAGGCCGCGGTGGGCGTCCGAGGTCACCAGGCGGACCCCGGACAGGCCCCGGGCGACCAGGCCGCGGAAGAACGCCGGCCAGCCGGCCCCGTCCTCGCGGACCTTCATCGTCAGCGCGTCCGCCTGCACGAACCGGTACGGGCCGGCGTCCAGCGGCCGGGACCGGAACGCCTCGACCTGAACGTCGAGGTGCTTCGCGAGCTCGGACACCTGGGATTTCGAGATGTTCGCGACCCCGAGCTGCTCGACGAGCCTGTCGACTCTTCTCGTCGATACTCCGAGCAGACAGGAGGTGGCCACGACCGAGATCAGTGCCTGTTCGGCGCGGTGCCGGCGAGTCAGCAGCCATTCCGGGAAGTACGAGCCCTGCCGCAGCTTCGGCACCGCCAGCTTGATCGTCCCAGCCCGCGTGTCCCATTCCCGCGTCCGGTGGCCATTCCGACGGTTAACCCGATCCGGGATATCTCGCCATATTCGGCGTCACGGATCCCGTCCGCCTCGGCGCCCATCAACGCCTCCGCGAACGCCTTCACCATCGATCCCAGCAGCAGGGACCCGGCAAAGTCATGAAGTTAGGCCGTGACCTGCGGTGTCATAACCGCCGTGATGTGTTTGGCGTGTCTGAGGGTGGCGGGCGGGGCCCGGCGGAACGATGGAAGCTCTCACACTCACCGTCGTCTGCCACGAGGGACGCCCGCCCGCTTATGCCATCTCCCTCCCTGACGGCTGCTGCCCGCAGCCAGTACCTTCTTGATCTGCTTGCTCAGCTCCCGGACCCGCGGAAGAGACGCGGGCGGCGGCACTCGCTGGCCGGGCTGCTTGCCGTCGGCGTCGCGGCGGTGACCGCGGGCTCAAGGTCGTTCGCCGCGATCGGCCAGTGGGCCGCCGATGCCGGGGCCGACGTGCTGGCCGGGCTCGGAGCGGTCCGCGGGCCGGCGGAGGAGTCCACGTTCCGGCGCGCGTTCGCCCTGATCAGCGCGGACGTGCTCGACCAGGTCATTGGCGCCTGGCTTCACACCGGGGCGATGCAGGCCGGCGGCCGGCTGGTAATCGCGGTCGACGGCATGGCCGTCCGCGGCGCCCGGAACAGGGAAGAGAAGGCCCCGCACCTGGTCGCGGCCCTAGCGCACGGTATCGGCGCGGGGTCCTCGGCCAGGTCGCCGTGGACGCGAAGTCCAATGAGATTCCTGCCGTCCGGGAACTGCTGAAAGCGTTCACTGACCTGGCCGGGGCGGTCATCACGGTCGACGCCCTGCACACGCAGAGCGACACGGCGCAGGCCATCACCGGCCGGCACGCCGACTACGTGATGACCGTCAAGGCCAACATGCCGACCCTGTACAAGCAGCTGAAGAAGCTGCCCTGGACCGGGATCCCCGCGACCTCGGCCGTGAGCACGGGCCACGGCCGCCGGGCCCGTCGAAAGATCAAGGTCGTGCTGGTGCCGGCCTGGATCGAGTTCGCCGGCGCCGCCCAGGTCGCGCAGGTCCACCGCACGGTCACGAGGAAAGGAAAGAAGACCGTCGAGGTCGTGTACCTCATTACCAGCGACCGCGGCGCCGATCCCGCCACCCTGGCGGCCTGGGTCCGCGGCCACTGGGAGATGGAAAACCGGCTTCGCTGGGTCCGCGACGTGACTTATCAGGAGGATAGATCGCTGGTCAGGACAGGAAACGCGCCCCGTGTGATGGCCTCGCTGCGCAGCCTGGCCATCAGCCTGCTGCGCTTGGACGGCCAGGCCAACATCGCCGCCGCTAACCGCCACCACGCCCGCGACCCGCAGCGGACGCTAAAACTGCTTCAAACTGCATGAGCGGCTTTGCCGTGTCCCTGGCGGCTGGCCTTCCGCTGTAAGAAGCCCGCTCAGGGTGAAGACCGGGACGCCCGGCTCAGCCGCGGTCGTGGAGGGTCACCTGGTAGCCGTCCGGGTCGGCGAACGTGAAAGTGCGGCCGAACGGCCCGTCGACGGGCGCTGACACGATCGTCGCGCCGGCGGCGGCTAGGGCGTCGTGGATGTCCTGCGCGTCGGGGGCGTGCAGCCACAGCGCCATTCCCTGGCCCGGCTGCGCGATCGCGTCCAGGTCGGTGCCCGCGGCGACGTCGCGGACGGCGAACGCGATCGGCTTGGTGTCGAACACGACTGCGTGCGACGGGCCCGCGTCGGAGCGCTTCAGCCCCAGGTACCGCTCGTAGAAAGCGGCGGAACGCTCCAGGTCGCGCACCTGCAGTGAAACGAAGTCGGGTCCCGTGACGGCCATGATCCTTGCCTTCCCATTGGATGTCAGTCTTCTGACGCGCCGCAATCTATGTCAGACTGCTGACATGAGTCAAGGCGAGCCCGGAATCGAGCTGGACACATCGCTGGGGTACATGCTGAAGGCGGCCGCGAGCGCTCTGCACTCTGCCCTGGAGGCCGTGCTGAGGCCGCTCGGCATGACGATCACCCACTACGCCTGCCTGGAGCTGCTCGCCCAGCGGCCGGGCCTGTCGAACTCCGAGCTCGCCCGCGGCGCCTTCGTCACCCGGCAGTCGATGAACGTGCTCCTGCAGGCCCTCGAACGCCAGGGACTCGTCGTCCGCCCGGCACAGGCACCCGTAGGCAGGGCCCTGCCGACCGAGCTGACCGCCCGCGGGCGCCGCCAGCTCAAGGTGGCCAGCGCCGCGGTTCGCCGCGTCGAGCAAGACATGCTGGCCAATCTGGATACCGGCGAGCAAGATCAGATGCGGCGCCTGCTCGCTGCGTGCATCGCCTCACTGACCGAATCGCCCGCATCGGCGACGTAACTGCTCCGGAATTTACGACTTTGCCGTGTCCCTGATCCCAGCAGGTCCGGACTCGCTGCCATCAGCTCTTTGCCGAACGAGTCGGCATCGGTCACAGTCGGGCGCACGGCCATCGCGTATCTCCTCCTCGAGTCGCTTTCGCAGATTTCTCGTGAGGATCACGCGGTGGTCGCTCTACGTCACGGACCGCCACTCCGGCGAGTCGCTAGATCGTTGCTCTTCGTGCACCACGTCCATGGACTCCACTGCGATAGGTAGATAGATTAGAAACGCGGCGATGATCCCGGGGTAAATCGCCCCCGGGTAGTGACGGTCTATCCTGCAAGATTGGCGCCGTCGAACGTCCTCACTCTACGGCCAGCCTATGGCGTCAGAAATGCCTGACGCGATCTCCGGAGCCCAATCCTTCAGACCATTCGCGTCACACGCCGGGCCGATGCCCGGAGGGTCCTGCCGGGCGCGCTTCCTCGCGGCGCGTTTCGGCGAGCGGGACCGCCAGCCCTCCAGCGCGATCCGCGCCAGCCGATGCAGTTCCTCGTCGTCGACGAACCAGCCGCACAGCCCGTCCTGCCGTGCTCGTTCACGGAACGCCTGTTGACGACCGTCGATCGACTCGGTCTCGAGGGTTCTGACGAACACGATCCGGTGGAGGCCGGCCTTCTGCGCGGCGGCGTACTCCAGCTCGAGGTAGGACCGGGACGGCAGGTCGACGACCTGGGAGCCGTACTCACGGCCGATGAGCCCCAGGTATACGTCGCACGTGCCGACCTGCCGGCGGCGCTCCTCGGCCGGAGGGTCTTTGTGCCCGGTCGAGCCCGAAGGAGCGGCCACTCGGCAACCCGAATCGCGCACCGCGGCGTATGCGGCGGCGGCGAACGATCGCGGCCGGGGCGACAGCTCGAGTTCCTCCGCACAGCTCACGAACACGACCGGGGAGACCCTACCCATGATCATCATGGTAGTGCGGAGGCGGCGAAATGGGGAGAGCGTGTCGCGCGGCCGACGTACAGCCGACCGTCGTCCGCGGGGGCGCCGCACCCGGGATCAGCAGGAGCGCGCGGTGGAACCGGCCAGAACCGGCCGATTGTCCCGTCGGCCAGCGGGAGGACGGGAGAGTCCATCCAGGAGCCCTCTCCGTTCCTGATTCCAGCCATTCCGCCACGGTGGCGCAGAGATCCTTCGCCGCGCACGGCGAGGCGTTCCTGGTATTAACCTGTATTGCCGTCGTGCATTCGCTACCGGCCACGATCTCGCTTGTTTCACGGCACGCGTCGGTCATTTCCATCACCTGCGCCTCGGTCAGTTGCAGCCGCGCCACGTCCTGCAGCGGAGCCTGGACGTCACCGCCGACGTCCGGGGCATTCGGCTGTAGTGGGAGACTGGTCGGCTCTGTGGGCAGGGCCGAGGCCAGGCTCTCGGACGAGGACAGGGCCGCCCCGCCCCCACAGGAGGCGGTTACTACGACGGACGCGGCGACCAGAAATACCGGAAGCACCCCGTGACGGCCGTACGTCAGAATCGTGGTGTACATTTCTCGGCGACTCCCCTTTGGCTGGCCAGGACAGGGGCTGTCGAAATCGTCGCCATGGTAGGTGGGGTATTGGCTTGATCGCCAGCCGGCGACCGATTCCTGCCTGTCCGTACGGCTCTAATCTCGGTCGCCGCAGGCACGCGAACGGAACACTCCACCTCGTGGCGAGAAACCGGACATGGTTTCAGATCACCCGATGCCGACCACGGGAAACACCGACCACGGGAAACGGATCGCGATCAGCGCTGCCGACTAGATCGTCCAGCCGCTGATCTCGCTGAGAAGGATTCATACCCAACGGCGTTCATCGGCCGGTGGCCGGTATGCCGTCGTTCCAAGGATCGTCAGCGCTGTGACTCGCCCGGACCGGCCGCGTCCTGTCGGTCGCGGGGTACGGGCGATGTGGGGTACCCGCCGGGCTGCGTCCGTCGCGTCTGTGTCGCGGTCGCGGCGGGCTCGTTGTTCGTGGTGAGGCGGAAGACGGCCCGTTCGAGGGTCGGGAGAATGGCGGTGATGTCGAGCTCGCCGTTCGCGAACTGGCCGACCACGGCGTAGGCCATGTTCGTGAGGATGAGCCCGACGTCGTCGATGTAGTCGGGGTCGCCGCCGACCAGGATGGCGCGCGCGACGGGTTCGATGGCGCCCATGGCCTGCTGGTCGAGCTTTCGCCCGCCCGGCCCGTTGCGGGCCCGGTGGTAGGCCTCGAGGATGCGCGGGCTGCGTTCCCACGGTTCGAAGACGTGCCGGAACACCCGCATCAGGCCGTCGTAGAGGGATTCGCCGGGGGTCGGCGGCGCCACCGGCGCGCAGCTGTTGACCGTCAGCCACTGCTGCAGCGCGGCCACGACGAGCTCGTCCCGACTGGGGAACAGCTTGTAGATCGTCAGCGGCGAGACGTGCGCGCGGCGGACCACCTCGCGGATCTGGACGGCGTCGTGGCCGCCGGACTCGAGCAGCTCAAGCACCACCCGGAGGACCGCGTCGCCCGGCCGGGATCCGGACACCCGGTTTCTCCCCTCGTTCGTCTACGGGCCGGCAGATCCCGGGCTCCCGGGCCCAGGCTCACAGGCCTTGTTCAGGACATCACCTACGATATCCTGGTTATCCAGATATCCGTGATATCCGGACGGGCTACCGATCGGAGACGGCTCGCCGACCCGCCCCGCGGGTCGGCGGGGGAGCCGTCGTGGCGAAGGAGGATCACATGGCGACGTACGTCCTGGTGCCTGGTGGCGGGCACGGCGGCTGGTGCTACCAGCTGGTGGCCCGTCTGCTGCGGGCCGCCGGCCACGAGGTCTACGCGCCCACACTCACCGGAGTGGGGGAGCGCGCGCACCTGGCCAGCTCGAAGGTCGACCTCGACTTACACATCCAGGACATCGTCGCGGTGCTGCACTACGAGGACCTGCGTGACGTGATCCTGGTCGGGCACAGCTACGGCGGCATGGTCATCACCGGTGTCGCGGACCGGGCCGCCGACCGGGTGGGCCGCATCGTCTACCTCGACGCGGCGAACCCGATGAACGGCCAGTCGCTCGTCGATGTCGCCGGGCCGATCATCACGGTGACCCGGCCGCACGGCCAGGTTGTCGACGGTGTCGAGCTGGTCCTCCTGCCGGCCCCGGGTGCGGGGGCCTTCTACGGCGTGACCGACCCGGCCGACCTAGCCTGGATGGACGGTCGCCTGACCGGCCACCCGTGGCGGTGCTTCGAGCAGTCGCTGACGCTCACCAACGAGGCGGCGCTCTGGGCGATCCCGCAGTACCACATCGTCTGTACCTCCACCCTCGCCACCCGCGACGCGGAGCTCATGGAGAAGGCGCGCGCAGCCGGCCGTCTCTGGGCCGTCGACACCGGCCACGATCTCATGATCACAGAGCCGCGGGCGGTCGCCGACGCGCTCCTCGAGGTCGTCACCGTCTGACGAGACCGGTGCCTGCCCGAGCGGACGCCTGCCTGTCGGCGCCGCGGGCGGGCCGGGCCGGGCCGCGAGGTCGATCCGGCTGCCCGCTGCCCGCTGCCCGCTGCCCGCTGGCTTCGGGCGGACCAGGGCCCAGGCCTGGGTCGACCGCGGGCCGGGCCGTGCACCTGGTCGACATGAGCGCCGTCGGCACCGCCGACATGAACGACTCGCTGCATCCCAACGACACCGGCTACCAGAAGATGGGCGACGCCTTCTACCGGACGATCAGCGACGTGCTGAGGTACGACGCGTTCCGGGTCGCCCAGGCCGGTTTCGCGGACGCCGGTGGTTCCGCGACGGGTGGCGCGGGCGGCACGACCAACCCGACCGCCGGCTCGGTGGAGGGCTGGAACTACGAGGGGAAGATCGTCTCCGGGGTGGGGCGACCCGCGACGAGGTGCGGTTCGCCGACCTCGACGGTGACCACCGGGACGACTACCTCATCGCCAACAGCAACGGGCGGATCTGGGCCTGGCTGAACCGGCGCGGATCCGGCGGCTCGGCCCGGGCCGCCCAGGGCGAGATCGCCAGCGGCGTCGGCGCGGTCCGTAACCAGCTCAACCTGGTCGACTACGACGGCGACGGCCGCGACGACTATCTCGTCGTCGTCGACGCCGCCGGCGCGGTGACCGCCTGGACGGACAACGGCCTGATCCGCAAGGGATAGCGCACCGCGTTGCCGGCCCGCCGCCTGAACCACGGCGGCGGGCGCGCACCGTCAGTCGGGGATGGGGGAGTTCCCGAGAACCTTGAAGGCCGTGGGCTGGCCGTCGCCGTCGAGGGTTGTTGTCAGTCCGCCGCGGATGCACACCGCCGGGGTCTCCGGGGAGGCCTTGCCGTTGCAGCGGAACGTGAGGCCGCCGCCGCCGGGCAGCTCCTTCTCGGGCATGGCCTTGATGGCGGCGGTGGCGGATGCCGGGGTGATGTCACCCTTGACGCCCTCGAGCGCTGTCACGAGGCCGGCGAAGGTGACGAACATGCCCCGGCCGACCGACGAGCTGGGGTCGATCCCCTTCCCGTACGCCTCGAGCACTGCGTTGTAGAGGACGGTGGACGGGTCGTCGCCGCCGCTCGGCATGGACGCGGCGATGGTCATCCCCTTCAGGACGTCGCTCGGTACGGCCTTGCGGGTGGCGTCGGTGACGCACTGGGAGACGGCGCTGATGCTGCCGTCGTAGCCGACCGCCCGCAGGCCGTTGAAGGCGCTGATGCAGAACGAGTCGTTGCCGACGACGAACACGACTCCGGGCGTGCCACTCGTGACGCGCTGCAGCTGTGCGGTCATGTCGGCTGTTCCCGGGGGGACGCGGATCAGGCTGTACTCGAGGCCGGCGGCCTTCATGAGCTTCGGCGCGGTCTCCTGGACGCTGGGCAGCACCGCGGGCACGTCGATGACGACGGACGTGACCTTCTTGAGGTGTTCCCGCTTCGCGATGGCGATGGGCAGCTGCTGGATGGCGAAGTTCGGGTCGCTGACCGTGAAGGTCGTCGGGTCGCTCAGGAGCGCCGGGCTGGTCAGGCCGTAGAACATCGCCGGTACGTCCGCGTCGGTCAGGGGCTTGGCCACCGCGTCGCCGACTCCCGACTCGCCGATCGCGACCGCGACGACGTCCTGCTCGATCATCTGGTTGCCGCAGTCCGTGCCTTTGCCCGGATCGCCCTGCGTCTCGCAGGTGACCAGCTGGATGGGCCGGCCGGCGATCCCGCCGCGATGCTCGTTGAGCCACTTGACGGCGGCGTCGGCGACGTCGAACTGGATCGAGTTGTCCAGTGCGACGGACTGGCCGTCGGAGATGATGCCGATCTTGACCGGCGTGCCCGCCGCCTTGTTGACGGGGCCGAGCGCGTCTGTGTTCGCGGGCGGGTTCGGCGTGGTGCTGTCGGAGTCCGAGCCGCAGGCGGCGGTGAAGGTGAGCAGGGCGACCGGCAAGACTAACAGTGTGCTGGCGGAGCGTCGCGAGCGCCGCCTCGGGGTGGCCCGACCACGTGGGTTGGCAGTGTGCTGCATTTGTTCTCCGTTCCGTAGTTATTTTTCGTGATCGGTGGTTTATTGAAGGGCTTCTTTCGGCGGCTGGTCCGCTCGGCGGGCCGGCGCAGAACGCAATTCCAGTGGTACTACCAGGGCTTTCAGGTAATTCGACCGCTCGCGACCGGCGAGCGGGCGTAACGAAGAGCTGCGGGGTCATCGGACGGATCGCGTGGGCAGACGTTCGGGTCTGGGGCGGACCGAAGACCTGTGCTGACCGAAGACCTGTGCTGGCTAAAGATCTGTTTCGGCTAAAGATCTGTGTCGGCTAAAGATCTGTGTCGACGTCGACATCGACATTCTGACCCTAGTGGCGGCCGGTGGACGTTGGCAACAGATCGGCAGCAGATCGGCAGCGGAACGTGGTTGGCGCGGCGCGGGTGCCGGCGGTGGCGGTGGCCTGGACGCCGCTCACTCCACCGGCACCCCGCGCTGCCCAGTGATGCCAGGGGCACCGGCGCGTTCGCCGGTCCGGCCTTCGGCGCGGTCTCCGTGGGTGTCGAGGCGCCCCCTGACCTACGGCTGCGCGTCGCCTAATTTCTCCCGCCAGGGAGTAACTGTGGCCGCCGTACCGCGAGATCCACGTAGTCGAAGGGCCGAGACGTGAGCACGCCTCTCGATGTCGAGGATCCCGTGGTCGACTACCCGGTCAGGGGTTTTCGCCGGAGCCCCGTCCGAGCGTCGCGGGGCGTGTCGATCGACGTCCGTCCTGGCGAGTGCTCAGGCCTGATGGGCGGGCCCGGATCCGGCAAGACCGCGCTCGGCCGGGCGGGTGCTGGGGCTCGCGCCGGTTGCTTCGGGCTCCATCCGCCTCAAGGGCCAGGACATCGTCCGTCTGTCCCGAGGCGGGCGGCGGCGGCGCCTCGCCGACAAGATCCAGACCGTTCCGCGTGACCCCACAGTTCGCTCGATCCGTCACTGACGATCGAGACGCCTCTCGCCGAACCACTGCGCGCTCAGCGGGTCCCGGCCGCCGCGGCTGCCCGCCGGGTCCGGCGGCTGCTGGATCGGGTCGATCTCCCGGCCAGCGCGGGCCGACGACCGCCCCGGGAGTTCTCCGGCGCTCAGCGCCAGCGCCTCGCCGTCGCCCGGGCGATGGCGCTCTCTCCCGAGCTGGTCATCTGTGATGACCCGGTCTCGGCCCTCGATCCTCCCGGCCGGTCGGCGGTCATCGACCTGTTCGTGAAGTTCCAGCGCAGCACTGATGTCGCCTATGTGTTCATCACCCGCGGCCGTGCGGTGGCGCAGCGCGGGTCGCACCGGATGGCGGTGCTGGAGCACGGGGAGGTCGTGGCGCGGATCGACGGTGCCAGGGCCACCGTCTCGCGGCCCGGGTGCCCGCGGTGGCCGTTTCCAGCCATGCCCGGCATGGATCCGACCACGCCGGCACCGTGCCCGGCCGGTCGGCCGCGGCTGTCACGGGACGGGGCGATCCCGCGGGCCTGGAGCCGGGCCGCCAGCCAGCGGTCGTGGCCCCGGCCCGGCGACCGTCCGACCTGTCACCGCCCCCGCTCGCGGGGCTGACCGCCGGCGAGTAGACGTTCCAGCCCAACCACCATGAACTCGAGCTCAAGCTCGAAAAGCGACTCCCGGCTGTCAGCCGGGGCCTGCTGCCTGGCGGATATCCGTCTGAGGTGGGGCAGCTGGTCATGGGGCAGCTCGGCGAGGATCCGCTGCACCTCGGTGACCGTCGGGTGCCGGGCGAAACGAGCGGCGAAAAGAATGTCCTTCGCGTTGGTGAACACCACTCGGGTGACAAGGGAGAGGGCGTGGCCGGCGCCGGTCTCGTCGAAGCCGGCGCCGAGCAGCCTGGCGAGCAGTGCGTCCGCCGGGACCAGCACACCTGCTCCGGGAAGTCGGTCGATCAGGAGCGACAGTGAGGCCTCGCGCAGCAACACCCGGCGCACCCCGCGTGCGTAGCCGCGGACGGCCTCCTGCCAGCTGCCCTCGGGGATGCGCAGGTGCTCCAGCTCGGCGGCGAGAGCGCTCCTGCTCGGGCGGCTGGCCGACGCCGTGGGGCACGGGGGGCGGGCTGTTCGCTGCCACGTTCTACGGGTTCCGGGATCCGGCGGCGTCGGCGGTGATCAGAACGCATCAGCTCCTGTGTCGGGAGATCCGGAACCTCATGTTCGACGTCGACTTCAACATTCTGGGCCGGTGGCCGACCCACCGTCAAGCACCGGAGCGGGCCGCTGGAAGTGGGCCGCTGGAAGTGGGCCGGCGGCGGTGCGCTCCGGCGCTGATGGCCACCCGTTCCGACCGGTCAATCAGAGCTGCGGGCGAATTCCCAGCGCGTTCGTCCAGAGGATGGTGAGCTGGCTCACCGCGGTCTCGAGCTCGAAGGGGGAGCCGTTCTCGGTGTTGAACAGAAGGTCCGCGAAGTAGGCGACCATCCCGCCGAGGGCCTGCGCGGCGTACGCGGGGTCGACGTTCCGGTCGGCGAGATCGGTTTCCTGGAGTATCCGGATCCGCCGCTCGATGGCGTGGGCGAAGACCTCGTGGCGTTGCAGGCGAATCGTGAGGACCTCGTTGTCGAAAGTCGCGACCTGCTGGATCACCTGCATTATCTTGGCATTGGCGGCGTACGTCTCCAGATAATGACGGTTGGCCGCGCGGATGCGTTCGACCGGATCCTTCTCGGAACCGGTCGGGTCGGGAGTGAGGAGATCGAGCTCGACCGAGTCGACCACCTCCCGGAAGATTTCCTCCTTGGAGACGAAGTACGTGTAGAACGAACCGTGGGAGAATCCCGCCAGATCGCAGATGTCGGCCACCCGGGCATGGAGGAAACCGTCGCGTTCGAACACGGCGCGGGCGGCGTCGACGAGCTGACCGCGGCTCTCGCGGCCCCTGCGGGTGCGCCCGGTGCCGCGACGCTTACCTGTTTCGACGGCGTCGCGCCGCGCGCGGGGGGCGTTGGGTCGGGCGGTCCCGTTCTGGGTGCGTTCCGGCACGGTGGGTCCTCTCGGCGGGTGTCAACCGGCTCGGGTGCCTCGTGCCGGAACCTGGCGACCATTGACGAGCCCGGGGGCGCCACTGCTCGCCGCCGCCTTCCATGATGCCGGTGTCATGGTGCCGCAACATCTAGCTCGACGTCGACATCGTGAATGTGGCGCCTGCCACGTTGAGATCGTGCTGTGCGGCGCGCCCACCAGGGGTGATACCGCATCGGTGGGGTCGCGGCGACCGGGTCGAACACCTGTTGGCGGTTCCGGGTGACGACCGCCACGGATGAAACTCGAAATTGACATCGACATTGCGAACGGGCTATGGTCCGCGCGTGCGAATGTCGACGACGGCCGCGGAGACGCTGCGCCGGCGCCGGCGACGACAGGACGGCGCTGCTGCTCGGGGACCAGCGGTGGGGCTATGGCCAGCCGGTCGAGGATGCCTCCCGGCGGGCCGCGCTGTTCGAGCAGCCGGCGCTGCCGCCCGACCGGCCGGTGCGGCCCGAGGACCTGTTCCTGCTGATCTTCTCCGCCGGTTCGCCGGTGCCGTTCGGCCGCGCCATGTCGACCTTCACGGCGATCGATCACGGGGTCGGGTACGCCGCGGGCCCGTCGCGACTCGTGCCGGTCGAGGGCGGTTCCTTCGACGCGTTCCTCACGGCCCGGGTGCGGGACGAGCCACCTCGTCCTCGAGTCGTCGCCGAGGCTGGCCAACGGCCCGGTGGGCACCCTGCACGGCGGTGTCCAGTCGCTGGTCGCCGAGCTCGCGGCGGAGCACGTGCTGGGCGGGCGCGAACGTGGCCTCGCGGTGACGGACCTCGACGTCCGCTACCTCGACCGCCTTCGGGCCGGCCCGTTGACGGCGTCCGCGCGGCGGCTACCGTCCGCGACCGGAGCCGCGGTCGTGGTCGTCCGACTCGGCGACGCCGGTCGCGACGGTCGTCTGATCGGCCCCGCGACGGTCACCTTCGGACAGCTGTGAGCCCCGCCCGTTCCCGGTATCGTCCGCCCTCGAACTGAGGGCGGCCGAGGCACGCATCCCCGAAATCCGCTGGACCGGACGCCGGATGTCCGGGGACATCCCACCACGAGCACGGAAGGTGGAACGGCATGCGAATCGGAATGCCGCTGAACTACAGCGGCGGGTTCACCGAGGCGGTGGCGGAGCTGGGCGACTACGAGAAAGCCGGGCTCGACATCATCTCCGTCCCCGAGGCGTACTCGTTCGACGCGGTCAGCCAGCTCGGTTTTCTCGCCGCGCGCACGGAGCGGATCGAGATCGCCTCGGGCATCCTGCCCATCTACACCCGCACACCCACACTGACGGCGATGACGGCGGCCGGGCTCGACTTCGTGTCCGACGGGCGGTTCACCCTCGGTCTCGGTGCTTCCGGGCCGCAGGTGATCGAGGGCTTCCACGGCGTGCCGTACGACGCTCCGCTCGCCCGTACCCGCGAGATCATCGAGATCTGCCGGGCGGTGTGGCGGCGCGAGAAGGTCGAGTACGCGGGCCGGCACTACACCCTGCCGCTGCCGCCCGGACAGGGCACCGGCCTCGGTAAGCCACTGAAGATCATAAATCGTCCGGTCCGGGAACGGATCCCGATCGTCCTCGCTGCGACAGGCCCGAGGAACGTCGCGCTGGCCGCCGAGATCGCCGAGGGCTGGGAACCGTTCTTCTACCATCCGGAGAAAGCCGGCGAAGTGTGGGGGCGGGCGCTGGCCGAAGGCGGCGCGAAACGCGCACCGGAGCTCGGAGAACTCGACGTCGTCGTCGGCACGCCGCTCGCGATCGGCGAGGACACCGACGGCCTGCTCGACCTGATGCGTCCCATGTTCGCGCTTTACCTCGGTGGGATGGGGGCCAAGGGCAGGAACTTCTACAACGATCTCGCCCGGCGATACGGCTACGTCGCCGAGGCGGAGCTCGTCCAGGAGCTCTACCTCGCCGGGAAGAAGGAGGAGGCCGAGGCCGCGATCCCCGTCGATCTGCTGCGGGCGACGGCGCTCATCGGTCCGCCGGGCCATGTCCGGGAGCGCCTGGCCGCCTACGCGCAGGCCGGTGTGACGACACTGAAGGTCACCCCGCTTGCCGGTGACCACCGTGCACGGGTGGCCGCGATCGAGCGGCTGCGCGAGTGGACCTCCTGACACTCCGGCCGGCGGGCCCGGAGAACCCGTGGATCAGCTCGGGCCGCCCGGCTTGTTGACGAACCAGACAAGCTCCTCGGTGAGCTTCTCGCTCTTCCAGCCGTCCGGCGTACGCACGAAGTCATGGAAGTAGTAACCGCCGCAGTAGCTCGGCTCGGCCATCCCCGGCATCTGCATCGGATTGTAGAACTGTGCGATCACCTTGGCGCAGTCGCCGTCGAGATCGATCTCGACGTTGGTCACGTAGTGAATCTTCCACGGGGCCCTGCCCAGGCCCTGCTCGAGCCAGCCCGCCATCTCGTCACGTTTCCCGACGGGCAGGCTGCTGGACGTCGACGTGTAGTCGATGACCGCCTCGGCCGTGAACACCGACTTCCACAGCTCGAAGTCGTTCGTGTCCACTCCGCGCGCGTAACGCGCCAACTGCTCCTGGATCTCCAGCTTGTCGGCAAGCTCCTGCAGGTCCACCGATACTCCCCTCAGCTGACAACTGACAGTCAGACCGTCGCCGGTCGGGCCTGGTCGAAGAACATCCCCCTGATCAACAGCTTCAGGGCGTGCACGGTTGCGTGGTACGTGGCGGCGGGTGCGGTCAGCGCGTGTTCGTAGAGGCCCATGAGCAGTACGTCGATGGCGTTCGTGGCCGCCTGGACGTCGACGTGCTCCGTGAGGATGCCCTGTTCGCCGGCCTCGCGCACGATTCCGCTGACGACCTGGTGAATGGAGGTGACGATGGTGTCGCTTTCCGCGGCGAGGTGCAGGTCCGCGGCGCTCTCCACCCGGATCGCCCGGTCGAAGGGGACGGCGTGGGGATGGTCGCGGACCATTCTGTCGGCCTCGTCGAGTACCGCCATGAGCTTGTCGAGGACGCCGTCGACGGATTCCACGGCGAGGGTGAAACGGGGGATTGTCTGCTGGGCGATGTCGTGAAAGGTCTCCTTGACCAGCTCGGCCTTGTTCGGGAAGTAGTGGTAGAGGCTGCCGCTGGTCATGCCGGCGGCCCGGGCGATCTCGCGGATCGTGGCGCGCGCGTAGCCGACCTCGGCGACACAGCGCAGCGTCGCCTCAAGAACGCGCTGTCGTGTCTGATCGCCGCGAGAGCCGACCGGCCTGCCCAACAGCGGTGATGTGCCGGCCACGATCGTCACTCCGTGATCTGGACACCCTCGTAGCTTCGGAGCGTCTCCGGGTCGGGCAGCCGCATCTGGAGGTACACCGCGAGGTGGGAGATCCTGCCGTCGGGGTCGAAGTCGTAGACCGTCGCGGAGTTCACGGCTGTGCTGATCCCGGAGACCGTGCTGCGTTCCTCCAGCTCGAGCAGCACCACGTCGCCGGCCTCGGTGATCCGCCTGAACGAGCATTCCCACGTGGACGTCCGCGCCCACTGGGTCAGGAAGGCGGCGTACTCCGGCCAGTTCATGATCTCCTTGAACGGGCCGATCCGCTCGAAGGAGTCGACGGCGACCAGCTCGGCGACCGGTGCCCAGCTCTCGACCGAGAATCCGGGCTCCCTGCCCGTGTCGACCAGCTTTTTCATCAGCTGGGTGTACTCCAGCACGACCCGCGAGAGGCCGGTGTGGTCGCCGATGACCTCGTCGAGGTCGCGCAGCGCGAGCGCCATGATGATGCTCCCGGTGGTGAGGTCGGAGATCTTCCACGTGCGGGGACACGGAGGCACGGCACATATCCGGAGAACGTGCTCTGGGCTACCGCGCGGTGCTGGCGCACACTCCGGAGGTGCCGGGCGCCCGACCTGGGTCAGGGCGGCAACGGACACCCGTCGGCACTGTTGACGCGGAAAAGTAACCAATTGATTGATTAAGAGTATGATGCACGCCACACTCGGGCGCCGTCAAGCCGTCCTCCGCGGGCACAGGGACGGACCCGTGGGCCCTTCGAGGGCGACCGTGATCGTGACAGGCGGGGCGTCAGGCCCCGGGCGCGCGATCACCGAGCTGGGCCGGGGCCTGCCGGGTTCCCGTCGCCGGCCCGGATGATCGTCCTGCCAGCAACGACGGGCTCGCGGCGACGTGCAGGTGACGCGCCGACTCGACCTCGATGTACTCCGCCAGGTCCATCCGCTCCGCGGACAGCACGTTGGCCTTCATCATCCGCAGCGGGAACGGATGGTGGCCCGCGAGCTCGTCGGCCAGCGCGAGGACCTCGTCGTGCAGTGTGTCGGCCGGGAACAGCCGGGTGACGAGGCCGAAGGCGAGCGCGTCCTGCGCCGTCACCTTCTCCGGGAAGAACAGCAGCTCGCGAGCGCGGGCCGCGCCGACGAGCCGCGCGAGCGACCAGACGAGACCCATGTCCCCGGATACGCCGACCTTCAGGAAACCGGTCGCGAACCTGGCGCGGTCGGAGGCGAACCGGAAGTCGCACGCACACGCCCACCCCATCGCCGCGCCCGCGCAGCCACCGTCGATCGCGGCGATCGTCACCTGCGGCATGGTGTGCAGCAACGTCGACGCGTGGTAGACGGGGCCGAGTCGTTCCAGCGTCACCGGTTCCGTCGAGTGGCCGCCGGTGAGGTCGGCGCCGACCGAGAAGTCGTCGCCAGCGCCACGCAGCACAACGACGCGTGCGTCACTGGCGGGCACCGTGGAGAGCACCTCGTGGAGCTCCTCGCACATCCGCGTCGTCACGCCGTTGCGGCGGCCCGGCCGGTGCAACGTCACGATCGACACCGCGCCCCGCCTCTCCAGCAGCACGGATGGTTCCACGACGACCCACCTTTCTCGGATCGCCCAACGGCCGGGTGACCACGGGGGCATGAGTTCTGATCAGCTGGCCTGGCCGCGGGCGGGCTCGGGCCATCGTCTCAACGTATCGGACCCATCCAACGCGTTGACTGCAAAGTGAGTTGCTACGACGACGCGTCAGGTTCGACCGGGACGGACGGCTTCGGTTGGCGTTCTGGCCGCGGGCTCGGGCAGGTGCCGCCGTTGGGGGAGGAGGAGGGGGGTGGGGAGCAGGAGGGCGCCGGAGATGGTGATGGCGGTGAGTGGGCTGGTGAGTGTCGCGAGGACGCCCCCGATCACCGTGAGGGTCGCCTGGGCGAGTCTGCTGCTGATGCTCCATGCGCTGAGGACCTGCGCGGTGTGGTCGGCGGGAACGCGCCGGAGGCGTTCTGTCGCGTTGACGGGGTTGAAGACGCCCATGCAGGTGATCAGCAGGGCCTCGACGAGGATCACCGTGAGGAGTCCGGGCAGGCCCGGACGGGTCAGGGCGAGTCCGAGCGGAAAGATCGAGCGCAGCCAGCCGGAGACGATCAGGACGCGGTGCCGGCCGTGGCGGGTGACGAGGCGCGCGCAGAGGCGGGCGCCGGCGAGGCCGCCAAGGGCCGGGAGGCCGAAGGCGAGACCGTACTGCCAGGCGGGGAAGTGGTACTCGCCCAACAGCAGGACGGCCAGGAGTGGGCTGGTGGCCATGATCAGACCGCTGACCGTCACGGAGTTGAGGAACAGGCGTCGCAGCGCACGATCCTGGAGGATCAACCGCCAGCCGGTCAGCAGGTCGGTGGCGCGCGCCTTGGTACCCGGGTCGCGGTGCGCCACGACGTCGCCCCCGGAGATGCGGAGGATCCCGAGCGCGGAGAGCAGGTAGCTGACGGCGTCGGCGGCGACGGTGACGAGCGGGCCGAGCAGCCCGACGAGGGCTCCGCCGAGTGGCGGGCCGGCCGCGGTCGCCACCCAGCTCGTGCCCTCGAATCTGCCGTTCGCGACGAGCAGACGGTCCGCGTGGACGAGGTGTTTCAGGTACGCGCCGGAGGCGGCGGTGAAGGCGATGCCCGCCGTCGCGGAGAGGACCGAGACGGCCAGCAGCTGGCCGTAGGAGAGCAGGTCGAACAGGTGCGCGATCGGAACGCTCGCCAGGGCGAGGAACCGGAGCAGGTCCATCGCGATCATCACCGGGCGCTTGGCCCGGTGCTCGATCCAAGGCCCGAGCGGGACCGCGACGATCGCGGCGACGGCGAGGCCGGCGGCTCCCAACAGCGAGACGGCGAAGGCCGGCGAGTGCAGCACCCGGACGGCGATGAGCGGGAACGCCCCGAAGGCGATCCAGGTGCCGTAGGCGCTGACGGCGTAGGCCGACCACAGCCACCCGAAGCCGGACTCCAGTTCCACGCGCACAGGGCTCCTCACGGACAACTGATGGTTTGGATGCCCGAAGCACATCAGCCACGCTGGAAGGCGATCAAACAACCGATTTCTCGCGAGCTACAACGAATAGTTGTGCGTACCTACGATGAGTCGGTGGACACCGAGGCATTGCGATCGTTCGTCCGGGCGGCCGAGCTCGGGCAGCTGCAACAGGCGGCCGCCGAGCTGGGCGTGACGCAGCAGGCGATCTCCAAGCGGATCGCCGCCCTGGAGCGCGCGCTGGAAGTCCGGCTGTTCACCCGTAACGCCCGAGGGGTTGAGCTGACGCTCGACGGTCAGGCGTTTCTCCCGCACGCACGAGGCATCGTCACGGGTGCGGAGTGCGCCGTCGCCGCGGTCCGGCCGGGTTCCCGGGCCCTGCGGATCGACGTTCTCGGCCTACGAAGCGCGCAGGCCGTTGTTCTGCACGACTACTGGCGGTCGCATCCCGAGACCAACCTCGACGTGGTGACCCTCAGGGTCGACGACCCACGCCTGGCGGTCGCCGCCGTCGAGGCCGGAGAGATCGACGCCTCGTTTCGCACGGTCACCGACCCGGCCACGCTGCCGCGTGGCATGCGGATGATCCGCGCCTTCGACTCCCCGCTGGAACTTCTCGTCGGCCCGGGACATCCGCTCGCCGCGGCCCGCGCCCTGACCCCGGCACAGCTGCGCGGGCATCGGCTGTGGGTGCCGGGTATCGCGCCCCGAAGTGAATGGGCGGAGTTCTACGACCAGCTCGCCACCGATTTCGATCTGCGCATCGACGCGGCGGGTCCGCATTTCGGCGACGAGGTGCTCCTGGACATCCTCGCGGACTCCGCGGACATGGCCACCCTCGTCGGGGCCCGCGACCGCTATCTCTGGCCGACGAACCACGACCTGCGCCGCATTCCCATCACGAATCCGACGCTCGCGTACCCACTCTCGCTCATCATCTCCGGAACGAATCCACACCCGGGCCTCCGCGCGGTCATCGCCCACCTCGGGACCCTGCCGAGGCTGCCGGAGCCGGTCTGGTTCCCGTCCTGGGCACCGACGGCGGCGGGGGAGGACTAGGGAAGGCGCCAGTCGACGGGTTCGGCGCCCTGGGCGAGCAGGTGGTCGTTGGCGCGGCTGAACGGCCGGGAGCCGAAGAAGCCACGGTCCGCGGAGCGGGGCGACGGGTGGGCGGACTCGATCGTCGGGGTGCCGCCGAGAAAGGGGCGAAGGCTACGCGCGTCGGCGCCCCAGAGGATCGCGACCAGCGGGGTGCCCCGGGCGGCCAGGGCGCGGATCGCCTGCTCGGTGACCTCCTCCCAGCCCTTGCCCCGGTGCGCGCCGGGCTGGCGCGGCGCCGTCGTCAGCACCCTGTTCAGCAGGAGCACCCCCTGCCGGGTCCACGGGGTGAGGTCGCCGTTCGTAGGCCTGGGTACACCGAGATCCGCGCACAGCTCCTGGAAGATGTTCTCCAGGCTGCCCGGAAGCCGGCGCACTTCGGGCGCGACCGCGAAGCTGTACCCGATGGCCATGCCCGGGGTCGGGTACGGGTCCTGCCCGACGATCAGTACGCGGACGTCGTCGAAGGGCTGCTGGAAGGCCCGCAGTACGTGCTGGCCCGCCGGAAGGTAGCTGCGGCCCGCCGCGATCTCCGCGCGCAGGAAGTCACCCATGGCGGTGACGCGGTCGGCCAGCGGGTCGAGGGCCTTCGCCCAGCCCGGCTCGAGGATGTCCCGCAGAGGTTGTGCCGGCATGGCTGATCATCCTACCGGGGGTGCGGTGACAGCCCGGGGCGGACTCCCGCTGGAACGATGTGGCCATACGCCCCAGTGGCCATACGCCCCAGCTCTGGCTCACGGTGGCCGCTGCTGTCCCGGCAAGCCGGTCGGGCCTCGATGCCCGCCCGCTGACCGGCAGGCCGGCCTGCCGGTCAGCGGGTCGTCGGCCGGCTGCCGCTCATCCCGCGGCAGACCTGGCGGGCTGCTGTCCCGCTGTCAAGGGCGGCATCACGAACACCCGTCGCGCGTTACCCGGTCGAATTCCGGCGGGATAATATCCCCGCGACGGCCTGTCTCGCGAAAGACATCTTCAGCATTGGCTCCCAATCGCCTTTCTCCGGCATCGTGTGACCTGTTGGCGGCGGCGGATACCGCCGTTCGTATAACGGTCCGGTGAATTCTGCGGAGGTAGAAAATGGGCGGCATGTGGCGGGGCCGGAACGTACGCCGGTCATTGTGCGGCGGGCTCGCCGCCTCGGCTTTGGCGATCGTGGTCGCGGGATGCCAGGAGGGCGTCATCCCGGTGGACCCCGCGGCGGCTCCGCCGGCTCCGGCGGCCTCGGCAACCTCGGTGCCACTGCCGGCTTCGGCGGCTCCGCCCGCGCGAGTCGCCGTCGCGCCGACGAGAGACCTGCACGCGGCGGACTATGTGCTCACGGCGGGTGAGGAGACCGCGGGCTTCGAGAGTTCGGGCGGCGCTGACGACGAGAACAGCGACAGCAGCGCGATCCGCGCCCAGGTCGCCGCGTGCGTCGGAGTCCCCGACTACAATCCATCGCCGCCATCGGACGAGACGACCGGCGACACTTTCACCAACACCGAGGAATCCGATTTCCAGGCGATCAGCCGGGCGAAGATTCTTTCTGAGAGCCAGATCCGCCAGAACGCCGAGATCGTGACCAGTTCTGGTTTTGGTGACTGCTACCGCACGGCGTTGGAGGACCAGCTGGCGGGTGAGGACGAGAACGGCTTCACCTACGAGATCGTCGCGGTCGAGACCCCGCCCCCGCCGCAGGGGGCCACCGCACTGGTCCGCACCTCGATGGGCATCACGGACGAGTACGGCACCTACGGTTACGTCTTCGACACGATCTATTTCTATGTCGGCCAGGTGGCCGTCGAGCTCGACGTCACCAACATCCAGGACGTCCCGCCGCCGGTCATCGAACAGGGCCTCATCGACCAGATCGCCGCCAAGTTGACCGACCAGTAGCCACCGGGCCGCCGCACGGCCGGCCGGGACACGAGCTGGCCACTGGGCAGGGCCGGTACAGGAGCTGAGCGGTGTTCGCGGCGCCGACGGCCAGAGCGCCGTGCTGACTCGGTACGAGGGACATCGGGACCGGGGAGAGGACCGGGCGAGGACCGGGGCGAGGGCCGGGCGGGCTATCGGTACGACTTCCGCGGTCGCTGACGGTGTCAGGAGAGGGAGACGGCCCACGCGATGCCGTCGTGCGCCGCTGCCTGCCACCGGTTTACGACCTCGTCAGGCATCCGCCGGAGCGGACGGCTGCCCGCGCGCCCGGGCGACGGACCGGCGTCCCCCGGCGCCAGCCGGCCGTGGGTCGGCTGGCGCCGGCCAGCAGCTCGTTGCTTCGTCCATGATTGCGGGCAAGCTAGGGAAGTGAACTGTTCGTGGTGTGGCATGGGGGCGTGGGCATGGCCGCCAGGTGGATGACCCCAGGCCGGGATCCTCCGACGGCAGCGGCCGCACCGGTGGTGCTGCACGCGACGGATCGGACCCGGATCAGCCGGCTGGTGCTGCCGAGCGGTCGGGTGATCCGGAAGGAGCCGCTGGGGCCGGACGCGCAGCACCGGGTGCGCCATGAGGTCGAGATCCTCGAAAGGTTGGCGGGAGTCGAGGGTGTCGTGCGCCTGGCCGCCGGGGCGGCGCAGGACGCGAGATCGATCCTGCTGGTCGATGTCGGCGGCACGGCGCTGTCCCGGCGGGAGACTCCGCTGGAGCCGGTCGAGCTGATCGATCTGGCCGTGTCGCTGGCGCACGCGGTCGCGGAGATGCACCGCCGGGGGGTGATGCACCGGGACCTCTGCCCGGCGAACATCGTGCTAAGCGAGAACAACGGGGCGCCGTATCTGATCGACTTCGCGCTCGCCACGACCTTCTCGGTGGTCCAGCCGGAGTTCGCCCATCACGGGGCCGCGGTCGGGACCGTGCCGTACCTGGCACCGGAACAGACCGGACGGACCGGTCGTCAGGTCGACCAGCGGGCCGACCTGTACGCGCTGGGGGCCAGCCTGTACGAGCTGGCCACCGGCGCGCCGCCGTTCGGTACGGAGGACCCGATCAGGATGATTCATGATCATCTCGCTCGGGTTCCGGAGCCGCCGGACGCGGTCGAGCCGTCCGTGTCCCCCGCACTGTCAAAGATCATCATGCATCTGCTGGAGAAGGAGCCTGACGACCGCTACCAGACCGCCGAGGGGCTGGAGCATGATCTGACGCTGGTGCGCCGGGGCGTGATGGCGGTGCGCCCCGGCGAGCACGACCTCCCGACGCGACCACTGGCACCCTCCCGGCTGTACGGGCGGGACCGGGACATCGACCGGCTCCATGCGGCGTTCACCGAGGCCGTCACCGGGAAATCCCGCGGGGGCCTCGTCGCGGGCGCGCCAGGTGTGGGCAAGACATCCCTGGTCAACGCCCTGCGGCCGATCGTGGCCGGCGCCGGTGGCTGGTTCGTGGCGGGCAAGTTCGACCAGTATCGCCGTGACCAGGAGTTTGACGGAGTCCGGCAGGGGCTGCGGGCGTTGGGCCGGCTGTTGCTGGCCGAGCCCGACGACTACCTGGCCGAGGCGCGGGAACGGATGCTGCAGGCCCTGGGCCCCAACGCCGGCCTGCTGACGGCCACCGTGCCGGAGCTGGCGGCGCTGCTGAAGGTTCCGCCGAAGCCGGGCGATCCGATGACCGCCCAGGCGCGGCTGTCGCGCATACCGGTCGAGGTGCTGCGCGCCGTGGTCTCCCCGGAGCGGCCGGTGGTGTTCTTCGTCGACGATCTGCAGTGGGCCGGGCGCACGCCCCTGGGCTTCGTCGATCTGATCCTCACCGGCGAGGAACAGATCGCCGGGCTGTTGCTGGTCGCCGCCTACCGCGGCAGTGACATCGACGCCGCGCACCCGCTGGCCCCGATGCTGGCCCGCTGGTCTGACCAGGCGGCCGGCCCGTACCAGCTGCACCTGGGCAGCCTGCCGGCGGCGGGACAGGCGGCCATGGTCGCCGACATGCTGCACCTCGCTCCGGAGCCCGCCACCCGGCTGGCGCGGGTGATCGCCCCGTCCACCGGCGGCAATCCGTACGACGTCGTGGAACTTCTCAACTCGCTGCGGCGCGAAGGCGTCCTGACCCCGGGCGCGGGAGGTTGGCGATGGGATGAGAAGGTGCTGCGTCGCCGGCTCGACCGGGTGGAGGTGACCGCGCTCCTGGCCGCCCGGATGTCCGCGCTGCCGTCCGAGAGCGCCGAGCTGCTGGCGGTGATGGCGTGCCTGGCGGGCCAGGTGGATCTCGATCTTCTCTCGGCCGCGACAGGCCTGCCGCCGGGCGAGGTCGAGCGGCGGTTGGCGCCCGCCTGCAACGACGGCCTGCTGGTGCTGCAGTGCGACGGGCGACCCGGTGTCCGGTTCAACCACGACCGGACGCGCGAGGCAGTGTTGAGCGGCAGTTCGGCGGGGGAGCGGCGCGCCCGACAGCTGAGGCTGGCGCGGCGGCTGGCCGCCCGGCCGGAGTTCTTCGCCGTGGCTGCCGAGCAGTACCTGCAGGTCGTGGACATGGTGCGCAGCATCGGCGAGCGGCGCGGCATGGTCGAGCTCTTCCGGCGTGCCGCCGAAGAGGCGAAAGTGCTGAGCAGCTATCCGTTGGTGGAGAGGTTGCTGAGCGCAGCGGTCGGGCTTGTCGACCCGACCGACACCGATACGTTGATCGCCGTCCACACCGACCGGCATGCCGCTCTGTACTGCCTCGGTCGGTTGGACGACGCGGACGACACCTACCGGATCATCGACCGGTTGTGCACCCGGCCGACCCAGCTCACGTCTGCGACGATGGTCCAGGTCATCAGTCTCACCAACCGGGGCTGCGCTGACGAGGCGGTGCGGCTCGGCCTCGACCAGCTGCGGCGTCTCGGCCTGTCGGTTCCGGTGGATAAAGCGCTCGAGGAGGAGATCGACCGCGGGCTTGACGAACTTCGCCGGTGGATCGACACCACCGGCGAGTCGGATGACCTGCGCAAGCCGGAGATCACCGACCAGTCCCGCCTCGGCACCATCAGGCTCGTCAACCGGATCATGGTCGCGGCGTTCTTCTGCGACCACACGGTGATGGCCTGGCTGGCCATCGGAACTCTGCGGATGTGGGAACGCTACGGCCCGGATCGTGCCCTGGTGGGCCCGGCCAGCCACATCCCGATCGTGACCATTGTGCGCAGAGGTGACTATCACACCGGGTCACGCATCCTGCGACGGATCCTGGCGGTGGCGCGGGCTCGCGGTTATGAGCCTGACGTGTGGCAGGCGCTCTTCATCTACGTGATCACCTGTGGCCACTGGTTCACGCCTCTGGAGGACAACCTCCCCGACGGCCGTCGCGCGCTGGAGGGCCTTCTGACGGGCGGTGACCTGCAGAACGCGTGCTGGACCCACTACGCACTGGTGTGCGACCTGTTGGACTGCGCGCCGACGCTCGACGTCTTCGCCACGGCGGTCGAGGAGGCGCTCGCCTTCGCCCTGCGCACCGGAAACGGGCATGCCGAAGGAACGTTCCGGGCCTACCTGCGGATGGTGCGGGTGCTGCGGGAACCCGTCGAGCTGGCCGGTGACGACACCGCCGAGCTGAGCCTGCTGGCGGCCGACCCGTTCTCTCTCGCCAACCGGCATGTGGCCCGGGCTCTCGCCGCGGCGGTTCTCGACCACCCGGCCGACGCGGCGCGGCATGCCGCGGCCGTGATGCCCTGCGGGGCCGCGATCGAGACGAACTATCCCATGGCGGTGGCGCGGGTGCTGCTCGCTATGACGCTGGCGGCACGGGCGCGGGCCACGGGAGCGGATCAGCGCGACGCCGTGCTGGACGAGCTCGACGAACTGATCGGATGGCTGGCCGCGCGCGCGGCGGACGCGCCGAGCAACTTCCTGCATCTGCTGCGCCTGGTGGAAGCGGAACGGGCGTGGGCCGTCGAGGACTTCCACGAGGCGGCGTACATGTTCGACGTGGCGGTGCGCGAGGCGTCGGCCCGGATGCGCCCATGGCACCGGGCGCTCACGCTGGAACGCGCCGCGCGCTTCTACCTGTCACACGGCATGGAGGCGGCCGGCCTCGCGTTCCTGCGGGCCGCCCGGGGCCAGTACCTGGAATGGGGCGCGACGGCGAAGGTCGGTCAACTCGACTGGGCCTACCCGGCACTACGGACCACCGTCGCGGCCGCGCCCGCGGTGCCGATCGTCCTCCCGCAGGCGGAGCAGCCCGGGCGCCGCTCGACCGTGGCGACCGGCACTGTCGACCTGCTCGCCGTGGTCGCCGCCTCCCAGGCGCTCAGCTCCGAGACCAGCGTGGACGGCCTGCAGGCGAAAGTGGTGGGAATACTCTCCGAGATGACCGGCGCCACCAGCGTCCACCTCCTGCTACGAGAGAAAGAGCAGGACCGATGGCTGGTACCCACCGGAGCCGGCGGCACCGTCTCGCTCCAGGAGGCCGGCCGGCGGCGCCTGCTGCCGCTCTCGGTCATCCGCTACACCACCCGCACCCACGAACCCGTCGTCGTCGCCAACGCCACCCGGGACGACCGCTTCCACCGCGACCCCTACTTCGCCGGACTCAACCGCTGCTCGCTGCTCGCCGTCCCCGTCGTGACCCGGGGCAGCCTGCAGGCGATGCTCCTGCTGGAGAACCGGATGATCCGCGACGCGTTCTCCACCGAACGCCTCGAAGGCATAATGATCATCGCGGGGCAGCTCGCGGTCTCGCTGGACAACGCCCTGATCTACGCGTCGCTGGAACGCAAGGTCGTCGAGCGAACCAGGCAGCTTGCCGCGGCGAACCACCAGCTCGAGCAGCTTTCGATCACCGACCCGCTAACCGGGCTGGCCAACCGGCGGCGTCTTGAGGAGGTACTGGCCGTCGAATGGGAACGGGCCAGGAAGCACGCCGGGCCGATTGCGCTCGCGATGGTCGACATCGACCACTTCAAGCTCTACAACGACCACTTCGGGCACGCAGCCGGTGACCGGTGCCTACAGCGGGTCGCCGCCTGCCTCGCCGGGAACATCGGTGACGCCCTGCTCGCCGCCCGCTACGGGGGAGAGGAGTTCACCGTCGTGATGCCCGACACCGACCTGGGCACCGGTGCCCAGGTCGCGCGGCAGCTGTGCCGTGCCGTCGAGGACCTGGCCGCACCGCACCCGCTGACGGCCGAGCGCATCATCACCGTCAGCATCGGCGTCACCGCGGCAGTTCCCGCTGGTGCCGACGGCGCGGCGACGGGCGCCGGCATGGTCGCCTTCGTGAAGGCCGCGGACACCGCGTTGTACCGGGCGAAACACGGTGGACGTAACCAGGTGGCGACTGCGGAGCGGTGACGCCGCCGGCTCCGGACCGTCGCAGAAGCCTGGTAAGCCAACCGCGGCCCTCGCGGCCCTCGCGTGCCGCGCCGGGTGCACCAGCAGGCGGAGTTCGTCGGCGGTCACGCGGCCGATGAGCAGTACGTGGGAGCCGCCGCTATCCTCCGCCTGTGACCGGACGCGGCGGGACCCCGGGTGGGCGACGCGACGCGGACGGTGACCTGGGCCGCATCGAGATCCGGATCGAGGCCACCGACCTTCCCGGTCGCGACTGGGGACCCGGCGGCGACGCGGACCGCTACCGGAACCTCCAGGTCGCGGTTCAGCGGCGAAACCGCCCCCAGGACCTGCTCGACCCGCACTCCGGCGACGCGCCGCGGGCCGTCTGGACGCTGCCGGCCGCCATGACCCCCACACCGGCCGGTCTGGACATCACCGGTCCCTACGTCCAGGGCCGGCCCGGCGACCGGTTCATCTACCTGTCCTGGGGGGCGGTCGACAGCGCCGGCACCTTCACCATGTTCCGCCGAGCGAAGTTGATGCTCGACGCCGTCGATCCCGCCACTCTCGGCACCACCCGGGAACACGGCCTTCTCACCGCTCGCCTGGCACTCACCGACGCCAGGGGAGGTCCCCTCTGCGCGTCGGTGCGCCCACCCCTTGTCGAATGGAGCGCAGGCGAGGTTCGGCTGGGCGCCACACCACGCCGACCCGCACGCCGACCCGCCGAAGACGAGGACTGACCAGGCGCCGCACGCTATATGCGACGCACCGGGAAGTGCGCCGTCCGGAACGCTCCTGTGACGACACGTTTACGTCGTCATGAGCCCGGGAACGGCGGAGCCACCGCCGGTCGGCCGACCGGCGGATGCACGGCCCAGGGACGACGTGGTGCGATCGTCGGTGCGGTAGCCGGTCACCATCCGGCTTTGAACGTCTGCTCCGGCTTTGAACGTCCGCTGTCGGCGCGTCGTTTCCGGTGGCGCGATGTGGGGTGGTGAGAACGGCCTATGGGAATCGGATCTCCCCGTCAACCTCGTGAATCTCATGAACCTGATGGCGCCTGCCGGCGTCGTTGCCACGGTCCGCGAACGGCTGGATTCGCCCGCGGCGTCCTGAGCCGCGGCACCCCAGGAGGTCGGGGCGGCCGGTCCACGGCGGCCGGCGTGGGAGCACTGGTACTGGCGGCGGTGCTGGCCCTGGGCGCCTGCGGTGGTTCCGGCGGTGGCGGAGGCGGCCGCGGCCCGGTGCGGCTGACCTGGTACGTCTACAACGAGTCGTCCGGCTCGTTCGCGAAGGCGGCCGCGGACTGCTCGGCCGCGTCGAACGGCCGGTACACGATCGGCGTCAACATGCTGCCGAACGACTCGGACGGTCAGCGCCAGCAGCTGGTGCGGCGGCTCGCCGCCGAGGACTCCTCGATGGACATCCTCACGCTGGACGTCACCTGGACCGCCGAGTTCGCCGAAGCCGGCTGGACGGTGCCGTTCCCGGCGGCGGAGGCCAGGCGGCTCACCGACGGGATGCTGCCGGCCGCGGTGCGGACCGGAACCTGGGAGAACCAGCTCCACGCCGTGCCGCTGAACACCAACGTCCAGCTCCTGTGGTACCGCAAGGATCTGGTGCCGCGGCCGCCGCGGACCTGGGACGAGATGCTGGCGGACGCCCGGCGGCTGGCCGAGCAGGGCAAGCCGCACTACGTCGAGGTACAGGGTGCCCAGTACGAGGGCTACACCGTGCTGTTCAACTCGCTGGTGGCCTCGGCCGGCGGCCAGATCCTCAACGAGGACGGCAGCCAGGTGGTGCTGGGCGCGCCGGCGCGGAAGGCCGTCGAGGCGATCCGGGCGCTGGCGCACTCACCGGCGGCCGACCCGTCCTGGTCGAACCAGCGGGAGGACGACAACAGGCTCGCGTTCGAGACCGGTTCGGCCGCCTTCCAGTTGAACTACCCGTTCATCTATCCGTCGGCCCGGCAGAACAACCCGAAGCTGGCCGAGCGGATCGGCTGGGCGCAGTGGCCGACGCTGGTGCCCGGTCAGCCGTCGCACAGCACGATCGGCGGGTACAACCTCGCGATCGGCGCCCACAGCCGGCACCGGGCCGAGGCGGCCACCGCGATCGAGTGCCTGACCAGCCGGGACAACCAGATCCGCGACGCGATCGACGGCGGGCTCCCGCCGACCATCGAGGACCTCTACACCGACCAGGAGTTCATCGACGGCGGCTACCCGTTCGCGTCGGCCATCTACACGGCGTTGCGGAACGCCGGCGTGCGGCCGCGGACGCCGGCCTACCAGAGCGTGTCACTGCAGATCGCGCACACCCTCTCCCCGCCGTCCTCGGCGAGTCTCGGCCGGCTGACGGAGCTGCGCGGGGCGATCGCCGATGCCATCGAGTCGAAGGGACTGGTGCCGTGACCGCGAACAGAGCGGAGCTGTCGGCGCGGGCCCGGGCCGAACGCCGGCTCGGCTGGGCGCTGTGCGCGCCGGCGGTCATCGTCATCCTGGCCGTGACCGGCTATCCGGTCGGGTACGCCGTCTATCTGTCCCTGCACCGCTATGACCTGCGCTTCCCCGCCGACTCCGAGTTCGTCGGGCTGGCGAACTACGCGACCGTGCTGACCTCGTCGCTGTGGTGGCAGGCCCTCGCGGTAACCGTGATCATCGCGGTCATCTCGGTGACGATCCAGTTCGTGCTGGGGCTGACGCTCGCGCTGGCGATGCACCGGGCGCTCATCGGCCGCGGCCTGATCCGGACGGTGATCCTCATCCCGTACGGGATCGTGACCGTGGTCGCCGCGTTCGGCTGGCGGTACGCGTGGACACCTGACACCGGTTACCTGTCCGGCCTGTTCGGTGACGCCGCCCCGCTGACCTCGCAGGTCCACGGCATCGCCGTGATCATCCTGGCCGAGGTGTGGAAGACGACGCCGTTCATGGCGCTGCTGCTGCTCGCCGGGCTGGCGCTGGTGCCGGAGGACCTGCTGCGGGCGGCGAAGGTCGACGGGGCCACCGCCTGGCAGCGGCTGACCCGGGTGATCCTGCCGTTGATGAAACCGGCGATCCTGGTCGCGCTGCTGTTCCGGGTGCTGGACGCGTTCCGCATCTTCGACAGCATCTACGTGCTGACCGCCGGGGCGTACGACACCCGGTCGGTGTCGATCCTGGGCTACGACAACCTGTTCACGGCGCTGAACCTGGGCGTCGGCTCCTCGCTGTCGGTGCTCATCTTCCTCGTCGTGGCACTCGTGGCGTTCGTTTTCGTCAAGGGGTTCGGCGCCGCCGCGCCCGGTGGGGAGGGCCACCGCTGATGACCACTGTCACCTCGGCTCCCGTTCCCGCCACTGGCCGGGGCGCGGGGCGGGCTCGGCGCCCGGTACGGGACCGTACCGCGCTGCTCGGCTGGTCGGCCGCGAACCTCGGCATCGTCGGGCTGTCGCTGGTGCCGTTGCTGTGGCTGGTGTCGCTGTCGTTCAAGACCCCGGACAGCATCACCGACGGCAGCTTCATCCCGCGCGAGTGGACCTTCGAGAACTACCGGGAGATCTTCGGCGAGTCGCTGTTCACCCGGGCACTGCTGAACAGCCTGGGGATCGCGCTCATCTCCACCGCGCTGGCGGTGGTGCTCGGCTCGATGGCCGCCTACGCGATAGCCCGGCTCGAGTTCCCCGGCAAGCGGCTGCTCGTCGGCCTGGCCCTGCTGATCGCCATGTTCCCGCAGATCTCGCTGGTCAGCCCGCTGTTCAACCTGTGGCGCCAGATCGGCATCTTCGACACCTGGCTCGGGCTGATCATCCCGTACCTGACGTTCTCGCTGCCGCTGGCGATCTACACGCTGTCGGCGTTCTTCCGGGAGATCCCCTGGGACCTGGAGAAGGCCGCGCAGGTCGACGGGGCCACCCCGCGGCAGGCGTTCCTGCGGGTCATCGCCCCGCTGGCCGCGCCGGGCATGGTGACCACCGCGATCCTGGTCTTCATCTTCTGCTGGAACGACTTCCTGTTCGCCATCTCGCTGACGTCGACGGAGCGGTCGCGGACCGTCCCGGCCGCCATCGCGTTCTTCACCGGCGCGTCGCAGTTCGCCCAGCCGATCGGGTCGATCGCGGCGGCGGCCGTCGTCATCACCATCCCGATCATCATCTTCGTCCTGCTGTTCCAACGTCGGATCGTCGCCGGGCTGACCTCCGGCGCGGTGAAGGGATAGGCCCGCCCATGGCCGACATCGTTCTCGACCACGTCACCAAGCGGTTCCCGGACGGCCGGCTCGCGGTGGACGACGCCAGCCTGTCCATCGCGGACGGCGAGTTCGTCATCCTCGTCGGCCCGTCCGGGTGCGGGAAGTCGACCACCCTGAACATGATCGCCGGCCTGGAGGACATCTCCTCCGGCGAGCTGCGGATCGGCGGCAAGGTGGTCAACGACCTGGCGCCCAAGGACCGCGACATCGCCATGGTGTTCCAGAGCTACGCCCTGTACCCGCACATGTCGGTCCGGAAGAACATGGGCTTCGCCCTGGCGCTGGCGAAACGGCCGAAGGAGGAGATCGACCGGTTGGTCGAGGAGGCCGCCCGGGTGCTCGACCTCACCGAGCACCTGGACCGCAGGCCGGCCCAGCTCTCCGGCGGGCAGCGGCAACGGGTCGCGATGGGCCGCGCGATCGTCCGCTCGCCGAAGGCGTTCCTGATGGACGAGCCGCTGTCCAACCTGGACGCCAAGCTGCGGGTGCAGATGCGTACCGAGGTGTCCCGCATCCAGAACCGCCTCGGCACGACCATGGTGTACGTCACCCACGACCAGACCGAGGCGATGACGCTGGGCGACCGGGTGGCGGTGCTGCGGTCCGGGCGGATCCAGCAGGTCGGCACGCCGACCGAGCTCTACGGCCGGCCGGCGACCGTGTTCGTGGCCGGTTTCATCGGCTCACCCGCGATGAACTTCGTGCCCGCGACCCTGGAGGAGGGCGAGCTGCGCACCCCCCTCGGGGCGATCGTCCCGGACGAGCGCCAGCGCCGGCTGCTGGACGGCTGGACCGGGGCGGCGGCCGACCGCCGGTCGCTGATCGTCGGGGTGCGGCCCGAGCACTTCGAGGACGCGGCGCTGGAGCCGACGAAGGACCGCCCGGGCCTGCGGTTCACGGTCATGGTGGACGTGCTGGAACGGCTCGGCTCGGACAGCTATGCCTACTTCACCCTGGCGGGTGGGCGCGCCCGGACCGCCGACCTCGACGAGCTGGCCCACGACGCGGGCACGGTCGAGCTGTCCGGCAAGGCGGAACAGGTGGTCGCCCGGCTCGACGCGGCCAGCCGGATCCGGGAGGGCGAGCGGGCCGAGCTTTGGCTGGACGCCCACCAGCTGCACCTGTTCGACCCCGACACCGGCCGCAACCTGGACGCCCCGGCCCCGGCCCCGGCCGCCTGACGCGGCCCGGCCCGCTCCTTCGATTCCGCCGTCCCCATCCCTGCCCACCAGCAGTGAAACACGGCGCAAAGAAATGAGGAATAAATAGGGCAATCACGGCACTTCATGAAAATATGTACTTTCGCTGGACCGCGGCAGGCCCCATGCTCCTGGAGACATTCTTTCCCTTAGGAGCAGAACACCTGTGGCACATCTCAGAGCACGCCGCTGGATCATGGCGGCGAGTCTGCCGATAGTGGTCGGGGCCACCCTGACGACCCTTCCGACTCCCGCGAGCGCACTGTCGACCGACGTCGTCATCTCCGCCGTCTACGGCGGAGGCGGCAACTCGGGGGCGACCATCAAGAACGACTTCATCGAGCTGGCGAACCTCACCGCCAGCCCGGTCAGCGTCGCGGGCTGGACCATCCAGTACGCCTCGGCGGCCGGTGCCGTTTTCCAGTCGACGGCGCTGTCCGGCTCGATCCCGGCCAACGGCCGTTACCTGATCCGGCAGGCCGCCGGCGCGGGCGGCACGCTCGACCTGCCGACGCCCGACGCCACGGGCAGCGTCCCGATGTCGGCCACCTCCGGCGTCGTCGCCCTGGTCACCTCCACCATCCCGCTGGTCGGCTGCGGCATCAGCTGCGCTACCGCGCCGAACGTCAAGGACCTCGTCGGCTACGGCGCGACCGCCAACGTCGAGACCCTCGCCGCCCCCGGGCTGACCAACAGCACGGCCAACGCCCGCGGCGGCGCCCTGGTCGACACCGACAACAACTCGGTCGACTTCACCTCGGGCGTGCCGAGGGCCACCAACTCGGCCGGTGTCACCGTGTCCGCCGACGACCCGACCGACCCCACCGACCCGACCCCCGGCACCACCCGGATCCACGACGTCCAGGGCGCCGGCCGGATCTCCCCGATCGTCGGCCAGAGCGTCACCAACGTGCCCGGCATCGTGACCGCCGTCCGCGCCACGGGCAGCTCCCGCGGTTACTGGATGCAGGACCCCTCGGCCGACGCCGACCCGCTGACCAGCGAGGGCGTCTTCGTCTTCACGGGCAGCACCACCCCCGAGGTCGCCGTCGGCGACTCGGTACTGGCCACCGGCCGGGTCACCGAGTTCCGGCCCGTCGCCGGGGCGCAGACGCTGACCGAGCTCGGTGGCTCGATCAACACCGTCAAGCTGACCAGCGGCAACGCGCTGCCCGCGCCGATCCCGGTCAGCTTCCCCGACGCCTTCACCAAGACGGGCAGCCTCGAGGCCCAGCCGCTCGAGCCGGGCTCCTACGTGCTCGACTGGCTGGAGGTCCATGAGGGCATGCGGGTCACCGTCGCCCAGGACACCCGTCTCGTCAGCCCGGTCGACACCGAGTTCGGCGAGCTCTGGGTGACCCTGAAGCCGGCCCAGAACCCGACCCCGCGTGGCGGTTCGGCGTATGTCTCCTACGACGACCCCAACAGCGGCCGGCTGCTGCTGCAGGCCCTCGACGGCGCCCCCGCCGCCAACGTCGGCTCCACCCTCGCGGGCGGCTCGGTCGGCGTCGTCGACTACCAGTCGTTCGGCGGGTACGTCGTCCAGACCACCGCCCTCGGCGCCATCACCCAGGGCGGCCTCAGGTCGCAGAAGGTCACCCCGCCGAAGAAGGCCGGCGACCTGTCCATCGCCACCTACAACGTCGAGAACCTCACCGCCGCCGACTCCGACGCCAAGTACGCACGGCTGGCCCAGGCCGTCGTCGTGAACCTCGGCAAGCCCGACATCCTCGCCCTGGAGGAGATCCAGGACAACAACGGCACCGGCGGCGGCGGCGTCGTCGCCGCCGACCAGACCGTCGCCAGGTTCATCGCGGCGATCGCGGCGGCCGGTGGCCCGACCTACGCCTGGCGTTCGATCGACCCGGTCGACGGCGCCGACGGCGGCGCCCCCGGCGGCAACATCCGCCAGGTGTTCCTGTTCAACCCGGCCCGGACGACCTTCGTCGACCGTCCCGGCGGCACCGCGACCACGGCGGTGACCGTGCTCAAGGTGCGCCCGACCACCAACCAGGTCATGCTGTCGGCCTCCCCGGGCCGCATCAACCCGACCAGCTCCGCCTGGAACGCCAGCCGCAAGCCCCTGGTCGGCGAGTTTCTGTACGACGGCGACAAGCAGCTGTTCGTCGTCGCGAACCACTTCAACAGCAAGGGTGGGGACTACCCCCTCAGCGCCGCCGTGCAGCCGCCGAACCGGACCTCCGAGGCCCAGCGCGTCAGCCAGGCGACCGAGGTCCGCAACTTCGTCGCCGACCTGGCGGCCAAGAGCGGCAACACCGCCCGCGTGGTCGTGCTGGGTGACCTCAACGACTACCAGTTCAGCCCGACCCTGGCGACGCTGACCGACAACGGCGCGCTGCTGAAGCCGCTGATCAACGACCTGCCGGTGAACGAGCGTTACAGCTACGTGTTCGACGGCAACTCGCAGGCGCTGGACCACATCCTGCTCAGCCCGACGATCAAGGGCTACGCGTACGGCGTGGTGCACATCAACGCCGAGTTCTCCGACCAGGCCAGCGACCACGACCCGCAGATCCTCCGGATTCTGACCGGATGCGGGTCCGATCCGCTGCCGGAGCGCTGCCGTCCCGGCAACCCCGTGGTGGACGTCCCGTAGCACCCTCCCGCGATGAGAAGAAGCGCCCGTCCCCCGTGACGGGGACGGGCGCTTCTGGTGTCGCGGAGGGCCCGGTGACCAGCCACGGCGGCTCCGCGTCCACCCGGGGATCGGGCCGCTCAGCTGGCGGCCTTCTCCAGGACGTGCACGCCGCAGGCACTGCCGAGCCCGATGACGTGGGCGAGCCCGACACGCGCGCCCTCGATCTGCCGGTCCCCGGCCTCGGTGCGCAGGTGCTGGCAGATCTCCCAGATGTTGGCGATGCCGGTCGCGGCGATCGGATGCCCCTTGGACTCCAGCCCGCCGCTGACGTTGACCGGTGTCCGGCCGTCCCGCCAGGTCGCGCCGGAATTGAAGAAGTCGACCGCGCCGCCCTGCTCGCACAGCATCAGGTTGTCGTAGTGCACCAGTTCGGCGGTGGCGAAGCAGTCGTGCAGCTCGACGAGGTCCAGCTCCTCCGGGCCGATGCCGGCCTGCTCGTAGGCCCGTGCCGCGGCCTGCCGGGTGAGGGTGTTGACGTCCGGCAGGACCTGGCAGGCCTCCTGCCAGGGGTCGCTGGTGAGCACCGAGGCGCTGATCTTCACCGCGCGCCGGCGCTGCTCCGGGGAGAGCGTCCGCAGCCTGCGGTCGCTGACGACGACCACCGCGGCGGCGCCGTCGCAGTTCGCCGAGCACATCGGACGGGTGTTCGGGTAGGCGATCATGACGTCGTTCATGATCTGCTCGACGGTGAACCGCTTCTGGTAGGCGGCCAGCGGGTTGAGTGTCGAGTGCGCGTGGTTCTTCTCCGCGATCCGGGCGAAGAGCTCGAAGTCGGCGCCGCCGTAGCGGTGGCCGTACTCCAGGCCGATCTGGGCGAACACGCCCGGCATCGAGTCCGTGCCGACCCTGCCCTCCAGCGGCGTGATCGCCCCGAACCGCCCGGTGGGCGTCCAGGCTCCGCCCTTGTCCTGGCGCGGGGGAGCGCCGAGCAGTCCGGCGCCCGAGAGCATCTCGACCCCGACGGCCAGGCCGAGGTCCGCCTCGCCGGCCTTGATCTCCAGGAGCGCGACGCGCAGCGCGGTGGCGCCGGTGGCGCAGGCGTTGGCGACGTTGTAGACCGGGATGCCGGTCTGGCCGATCTGCTTCTGGATCTGCTGACCGAAACTGGAGCTCCCGGCGGTCAGGCTGCCGGCGGCGAGCACGCCGATGTCCCTGATGCCGACCCCGGCGTCGGCGAGCGCGGCCAGCGCCGCCTCGGACGCCAGGTCGACGTGGTCCCTGCCCGGGTGCTTGCCGAACTTCGTCATCGAGATCCCGAGGATCCAGACGTCCTCCGCCATCGCGGACCTTCCCCTAGTCGCGACGAGCCTGCTCAGGCGGGCTCGAACCCGTAACCGACCGCCTCGACGCCCGCGCTGTCCGCGCCGAGCGGAACGGTCGTCAGCCGCACCCGCATCCCGAGCCTCACCTGCTCCGGATCCGGATCGATGTTCACCAGATTGCCCCGCACGCGGGTCCCGCCGCAGTCGACGATCGCGGCGACGAACGGTACGGGGACACCCGGCGGGGCCACCGCCACGATCGAGAACGTGTACAGCGTCCCCTCGCGTGGGATGTCGACGGAGCGGAACGTGGTGTTGTCGCACGCCGCGCACGCGTTACGGCGGTCGAAATACCGCGCGGAACACTGCTCGCACTCGTGCGCGACTAGATGTGGCTCGTCATCCAGCACGAGATAGTCCACCAGTGCGATGCGATCCACCAGTGAATTGCGATCCGCCACCACATGCTCCCCACGTCCGAGCGTGCGTCCAGGAAATCACGCACGCATCACGACACATCTACAGGACGGATTTATCGGCCAGGCTACCCGCTTGGTTCGCCGTCGTCCATATTTACACTAGGTTGAAGTACATGTACTGTCAACCCGGTTCGCTGGAGGGAGGATGGGGATGAAGGTTTCCCTGACGGTGTCGGACTTTTTGGACCGGGCGGAGACGGTGTACCCGGACAGCCTGGGGGTGGTTGACGAGCCGGGCGGCCCGGGAGCATGGGGCCGGGTGTCCTACGCGGAACTGGCGGGCCGGGCCCGGGGGGTGGCGGTCGGGCTGGACCGGCTGGGCGTGGGGGTCGGCGAGCGGGTGGCGATCGTGTCCCCGAACTCGGCCCGCTTCCTGGCCTGTTTCTACGGGGTGTCCGGCACCGGGCGGGTGTTGGTCCCGGTGAACTACCGGCTGGGCGCCGAGGAGATCTCCTACATCCTCGAGCACTCCGGGGCGCGGCTGCTGCTGGTGGACCCCGACTACGCCGAACCGCTCGCCGAGGCGAAGGTGCCGGACCGGCTGGTCCTGGACGGCGCCACCGACAGCGAGCTGTTCGCCGCGGCGCCGCCGGGAGCGCCGGCCGGCTGGGAGCCGGACGAGGACGCGGTGGCCACCCTCAACTACACGTCGGGGACCACGGCCCGGCCGAAGGGCGTGCGGCTGACGCACCGCAACTGCTGGCTCAACGCCGCCTCGTTCGGCTGGCACACCGGTGTCAGCGACCGGGACGTGCTGCTGCACACCCTGCCGATGTTCCACGTCAACGGCTGGGGCATGCCGTACGCGGTCACCGGGATGGGGGGCAGCCATGTGATCATCCGCAGGATCGACGGCGAGGAGATCCTGGCCCGAGTCGCCGCCGAGGGCGTCACCCTGCTGTGCGCCGCCCCGGCGGTCATCGCCTCCGTGCTCGACGCCGCCACCCGCCGGGTCGCCGAGAACCGACTCGTCCCGGGTCGGGACACGGTCCGGATCGTGGTCGCCGGCGCCCCGCCGCCCAGCGCGATGATCGCCCGGGTCGAGGAGGAGCTCGGCTGGGAGTTCATCCAGATCTACGGGTCGACCGAGGCCTCGCCGCTGCTCACGATCAACCGGGCCCGACCCGGCTGGGCGGCCCTGCCCACCGAGGAACGTGCCCGTCGGCTGGCCGCCGCCGGCCCGCCCGCCCTCGGCGTCCGGTTGACCACCGACGCCACCGGCGAGGTCCTCATCCGTTCCAACCACGTCTTCGACGGCTACTGGGACCAGCCCGACCAGAGCGCCGAAGCCCTGCGCGACGGCTGGTTCCACACCGGCGACGGCGGCGTCGTCACCGACGCGGCGCTGACTCTCACCGACCGCAAGAAGGACGTAATCATCACCGGCGGTGAGAACGTCTCCTCCATCGAGGTCGAGGACGCCCTCTACCAGCATCCCGATGTCGCCGAGGCGGCCGTCATCGGTGTTCCCGACGCCAAATGGGGGGAGACCGTCAAAGCCCTCGTCGTGCTCCGTCCCGGTACCACCGTGACGCCGGAGCAACTCATCACTTTCTGTCGGGACCGTATCGCGCACTACAAATGTCCGACCTCCATCGAGCTCCGCACCGTGCTCGAACGCACCGCCACCGGGAAGCTGCAGAAGTTCAAGCTCCGGGCGCCCTACTGGAAAGACCACGAACGGCAGGTCAACTGACATGGCCGGCCTGTCCGGCGTCCGCGTCGTCGACTTCGGCCACCAGCTCGCGGGTCCGCTGACCGCGCTGTTGCTCGCCGAGGCCGGCGCCGACGTCGTGCACGTGGACCAGCCCGGTTCGGACCGGGCCGTCGATCCGGTCGACGCCTACGTCAACCGCAGCAAGCGGCGGATCACCCTGGACCTCGGCCGCGACGCCGACCGGGCCACGGCCCTCGAGCTCGTGGCGCGCGCGGACGTGCTGATCGAGAACTTCCGGCCGGGTGTCATGGACCGGCTCGGTCTCGGGACCGCGTCGGTCCGGGCCACCAACGAGCGGCTCGTGTACTGCTCGCTGCCGGGGTTCGCCGCCGACGATCCCAGGGCCTCGCTCGCCGCGTGGGAGGGCATCGTCCAGACCGCCGTGGCCGGTTACCGTCCGCTGCGGGAGCACTGGGATCCCTCGGGCCGCCGGCGGGCGGAGGTACGGGACCCGGCGGCGCCGCTGTTCACCCCGATCACGACGGCGTCCAACTTCGGCGCCCTGATGGGGGCGGTCTCGGTCGTCATGGCCCTGATCGCGCGGGAGCGTTCCGGCCGGGGGCAGCGGGTGGAGGTCCCGCTCGCGGAGGCGTTCGCGGAGGCCTACAGCACCATGCTGGGGATGCGGGTGTACGAGAACCCGCTGATGGGTGACAACCACCTGCTGCGAGACCTCACCTACGAATGCGCGGACGGCGGGATCATCGACCTCTCGCCGTACTCCAAGTTCGTCATCCCCCTCCTCGCCGCGGCGGGGGTGGCCGAGGAGTGGGAGCGCCTGGGCCTCATCGACGTCGCGGCCCGCGACTTCTCGCTGGAGCGTCGCGACCAGGCCATCGCGATGTTCGAGGACCTGGTCCGCAGCCGGCCGGCCTCCTGGTGGGACGAGGTGGCGGCCAGGGCACGGATGCCGGTGTCGATGGTCCGCACGCCCGCCCAGTGGGTCGCCACCGAACAGGCGGTGCGCTCCGGGACCGTCCTGACGCTCGACGACCCGCTGGCCGGCCCGACCGTGATGCCCGGCCGCAGCTTCGACCTGTCCCGGGCGCCCGCCCCGCCGCGGCCCCGCCACCTGCCCGACCAGGACCGCGACGCGCTGCTCGCCGAGCTGCGCGGGGCGCCCGCCGGCGCTGGCCACCCGGCCGTGCCGGCGGGTACGACCGGTGCCGCGGGTGCCCCCGCCGCCGCGGTGGATCTTCCGCTCAGCGGCTTCACCGCGCTCGACGTCAGCCAGGCGGTCGCCGGCCCCACCGCGGCCCGGCTGCTGGCCGACTTCGGCGCCGATGTGATCAAGGTGGGCAACCCGGTGCCCGCGGTGACCGACGGCATCGTCGGCCAGCTGCACCGCGGCAAGCGCGCCGTGCTCCTCGACGCCAGCAGCGCGCCGGGGGCCCGGCTCACCGCCGAGCTGATCCGGCGCTCGGACGCGCTGGTCACCAACTTCACACCGACGTCGCAGGCCCGCTACGGCATCGACTACGAGCGTGTCAGCGGGCTGAACCCCGAGCTGGTGCACTGCTCCATCACCGCCTACGGCCTGAGCGGGCCGTGGGCGCACCGCCGCGGCTACGAGAACCAGTGCAACGCGGCCACGGGCATGAGCTGGCGGTACGGGCACCGCTTCGGGTGGACGCTCTACCAGCCGACACCGATCAACGACGCCGGCACCGGCATTCTCGGTGCCTACGCGGTGGCCGTCGCCCTCTTCGCCCGGCTGAAGGGCGGGGGTGGCCAGCAGGTGGGCGCCTCGCTCGCCCAGGGGTCGACGTTCCACCAGGCCTCGTACCTCGTAGCGGAGGCATGGGGGAGTGCCGAGGCACCGGGTAACGCGGAGGCACCGGAAAGCGCGCAGGCACGGGGGAGCGCGGACGGGCCGGACGTGCTGCGCAACGAGTACGGCAGCAGCGCGCTGTACCGCTTCTACCAGGCGCGGGACAGCTGGTTCTTCCTGGCCGCCCGGCCGGGGCAACTGGCGGCTCTCCTAAGCGTGGCCGGTGCCGACGGCCAGGACGGCGCCGAGAGCTGGCCGGACCCGGGCGGCCCGCTGGCCCGTGACCTGGAGGCGCGTTTCGCGCGGCGCCAGGCCGCCTCCTGGATCGAGCGGCTGGCGTCGGCCGGCGTCGCCGCGCACGTGGTCGTCTCCATCGACCAGGCGGTCGACTACCTGCACCACCGCGGCGTGGTCTACTTCGAGCGCGGCCCGGGCGGAACCGACGTTCCCAGGCCGGGCATCGGCCGCTGGCTGTCGGAGACCCCGCCGGTGGTGGGCACGAACCCCGGGCCGATCGGCTCCCAGGCCGTCGAGATCCTCGCCGGCCTCGGGCTGACCGAGCCGGAGATGAAGGAGCTGGCCGAGGCGAACGTCCTCTGCCTGCCGGACGGACTGCCCGAGCTGCGCAGACTCACCTGACCGGGGGGCGCGCCTGTTCCGCTTCGGTGAGGTCGGCGGCTGGCCGATCTCACCGAAGCGTTGATCGTGGCGTGGTTCTGGTGGTCGGCGTCGGGTGATCTGGTTGCCGTGGCGCGCGTGCGGTGGCGTGGTTCCCGCCGGTCGGTGTCGGGTGATCTGACGCCGTGTCCGGTTTCTCGCCACGGGGTGGGGTGTTCCGTTCGCGCGACTAAAGGGCCGTGCGTGTCCGTTCCCGCCGGACCCTTGACGGATCAGCCTGAGCTGCGTTCCGCAAGCCTTCCCCGGCGGGGCCCCGATGAGACACCACCCGCCCCACCGCCCCCGGGCCGGGCCTTTCCACGCCCAGCGAGAGTGACAGAACCCCAGCTCGGGGGGCCTGCCGGTCCCTTGGGGGCCGTACCGGCGGCGCCGTTGGAAGACCATGCTGGCCGACCAGCACCTCCCACCCCGGCCCTCGGGGTCCATCCGGCCGACCGCCACACCCGGGCACGGCCCCAGACCCGCCGCCCCGGGATCCACCTGCCCACCCGACAACACCACAGACCGTTTCAGACAGCACCGTCACCACACCCGAGAA
>NZ_KB891234.1 GCF_000373365.1 Parafrankia discariae | reverse complement strand
GCCTGGGCGAGGATCGTGGCGGTGGTGGTGCCGTCACCCGCGACGTCGTTGGTCTTCTTCGCGACTTCCTTGACGAGCTCCGCGCCGATCTTCTCGTACGGGTCCTCGAGCTCGATCTCCTTGGCGATGGAGACACCGTCGTTGGTGATCGTGGGGACGCCCCACTTCTTCTCCAGCACGACGTTGCGGCCCTTGGGGCCGAGCGTGACCTTGACCGCGTCGGCGAGCTGGTTCATGCCGCGCTCCAGGCCGCGCCGTGCCTCTTCGTCGAAGGCAATGATCTTCGGCATATTGGAGTCTTTCCTCCTGGGCTTGGGCCATGCGGAGGAGTGCCTGCCGCCGGCGGGGCCTAAAAGAACCTGATGATCGGGCCGTCGGCCCGGGCACCCGTCGCGCCAGAGGTTGGCACTCAACCCTGTCGAGTGCTAACCCACTTATAGCCTTCGCGGGCCCCGAAAGCAACCGCGCCCGGGCCCGCGCCGGCCGCGTCGAGAGCCGTCACGAGCCGCTGTGAGCCATCGCGAGCTGTCGCGGGCCGCCCGCGGCCGTCCCGTTGGTGAGCCCGTGATCCGGGGCAGACTGGACGGGTGGGCAGCACGCTGCTCGGTGTGGGGGTTTGCGGATGGGATCCCAGCGGACGCCGCCGAGCCGGGATCCGCCGGCGGTGGTGCGAACGGAGCTGTTGCACGAGACGGCCCGGACCAGGGTGACGAGGCTGCTGCTCCCGGCCGGGAGCGTGATCCGCAAGGAGCCGCTGGGTCCGGGCGCCTGGTGGCGGCTGCGCCACGAGGTCGACATCCTCGAGCGGCTGGCCGGGGTCGAGGGGGTCGCACACCTGGCGACCGCCGGGCCCGACGGCCCGGGCCCCGCCCTGCGGGCCGCCGAGCTCGACGGCGCGGGCTCCGCCCCCCTGCTGGCGGACAGGGGCGGCGTCCCGCTGGCCGGCATCGGCGGCCTCCTGCTTGCCGACGTCGGCGGCGCGGACCTGTCCCGGCGGGCCACGCCCATGGACCCGGTCGAGCTGGTCGACCTGGCCGGGGCGCTCGCCCGGGCGGTGGCGGGGATGCACAGGCGCGGTGTGCTGCACCGGGACATCAGCCCAGCGAACATCGTGGTGAACCGGGCCGGGAACCGGCCGTACCTGATCGACTTCGCGCTCGCGACGACCGCCACCGAGATCCAGCCCGGGTTCGCCCATCACAACGAGATCGTCGGGACGGTGCCCTACCTCGCGCCGGAGCAGACCGGCTGGACGGGGAGCCCCGTCGACCAGCGGGCCGACCTGTACGCCGTCGGCGCCACCCTGTACGAGCTGGCGACCGGCGCGCCGCCGTTCGGCTCGGGTGACCCGCTGCGGATCATCCACGACCATCTCACCCGGGTGCCCGTGGCGCCGTCGGTGATGAACCCGGCACTGCCGGCCGGGCTGTCGGACGTCGTCATGCACCTGCTGGAGAAGGAGCCGGACGACCGCTACCAGAGTGCCGAGGGCCTGGCCCTCGACCTCGTCCTGGTGCGCCGCGGCGCGTGCGTGCGGCCCGGCGAGCACGATCTTCCGGCGCGGCCGCTGACGCCGTCCCGGCTGGCCGGCCGGGAACGGGAGACCGGCGAGCTCCGCGCGGCGTTCACCGACGCGGTGGCGGGCCGCTGCCGCGGGATTCTCGTCGCCGGGGCGCCCGGGGTGGGGAAGACGTCCCTGGTGAACGAGCTGCGGTCGATTGTGGCCGGTGCCGGCGGCTGGTTCGTGACGGGCAAGTTCGACCAGTACCGGCGGGACCAGGAGTACGACGGGGTCCGCCAGGCGCTGCGGGCGCTGGGCCGGCTGCTGCTGGCCGAGCCGGAGGGCTCCCTGGACGAGGTCCGGGAGCGGCTCCTGGGCGGGCTGGGCCCCGGAGCCGGCATGGCCGCCGCTGTGGTGCCCGAGCTGGCCGCGCTGCTGCGGATCCCGCCGAAGGCGGGCGACCCGATGACCGCGCAGGTGCGTGCGCAGCGCGGCGCCGCCGAGACGCTGCGCGCCGTCGCGTCCCGGGAACGTCCGCTGGTGATCTTCATCGACGACCTGCAGTGGGCCGGTCGGACCCCGCTCGGCGTGCTCGACCTGATCCTCGGCGGCGAGAAGGACCACGAGGGGCTGCTGGTCGTCGGCGCCTACCGGGACGACGAGGTCGACGCCACGCACCCGCTGGCGCCGATGCTCGCGCGCTGGCGGCGCCAGCCGGCCGGGCCGCGCCACCTGCGGCTGCGGAACCTGCCCCCGCCCGACCAGGCCGCCATGGTGACCGACCTGCTGCGGCTGCCTCCGGAGCGCGGCCGGCAGCTCGCGCGGCTGATCGCGCCGACCACCGGGGGCAATCCGTACGACACGGTCGAGCTGGTCAACTTGCTGCGCCACGACGGCCTGCTGACCCGGGTGGCCGGCCGCTGGCGGTGGGCGCCGGAGACGCTGCGCGCCCGGTTCGCCCGGGCGGACGTGATCGAGCTGCTGCGCGCCCGGGTGGCGGCGCTGGCCCCGCCCGCCCGGGAGGCACTGGCGGTGGCCGCGTGCCTGGCCGGCCAGGTGGGCTTCGAGCTTCTGGCGGCCGCGACCGGGCAGGCGGCGTGGGAGCTTGAGCGGCGGCTCGCCCCGGCGTTCGCGCGCGGGCTGCTGGTGCTGGAGACCGACGGGCGACGCGGCGTGCGCTTCCGCCACGACCGGGCGCAGGAGGCCGTCCTGGCCGGCCTCACCGGGCCGGCGGAGCGGGCTCTGCGGCTGGCCCTGGCCCGGCGGCTCGCCGGCCGGCCCGAGTATCTCGCCGTCGCGGCCGCGCAGTACCTGCTGGTGCTCGACGAGGTGCGCCTGCCCGCGGAGCGGCGGCTGACCGCCGACCTGCTGCGGCGTGCCGCCGACGAGGCCACGCTGCTGAGCAACTACCCGCTGGTGGAGCGGCTGCTGGCCGCCGCGGTGGCGTTCACCGACCCAGCGGACACCGATCAGCTGATCGAGGTGCACACCGGCCGGCACGCCGCCCTGTACATGCTCGGCCGGCTGGAGGACGCCGACGAGGAGTACGAGACCCTCGGCCGGCTGTGCGCCGACCCGGCGCGGCGCACGGCCGCGACCCTGGTCCAGGTCAGCAGCCTCACCAACCGGGGCCGGGCCGGCGCGGCGCTGAGCCTGGGCTACCAGCAGCTGCGGCGGCTCGGCCTCGCCATTCCGGAGCGGGACGACCTCGACGGGGAGATCGACCGCGGCCTGGACACGCTCAATCAGTGGCTCGAGCGGACCACGACGGCCGACGACCTGCGGCGCGCCCGCGGCGCGGACCGGGCGGGGTCCGGCGCCGACCTGGCGGGGTCCGGCGCCGTCGAGCTCATCAACCGGCTCATGCCCGCCGCGTTCTTCGAGGACCAGCAGATGCTGGCCTGGCTGACCGTGCAGACACTGCGGATGTGGATCCGGGACGGTCCCGGCCCGGCCCTGGCCGGCCCTGCCGGCCACGCCGGGTTCGTCGCCGTCGTCTGGCGCGACGACTATCGCACCGGGTGGCGGGTGCTGCGGCGGATCATCGAGGTCTGCCGGGCCCGCGGCTACGAACCCGCCCTGTGGCAGGTGCGTTTCCTGTATGTGCTCGGCACCGGCCACTGGTTCGACCCGCTCGAGGAGAACGTGGAGGCGGCGCGCCGTGCCCTGGAGGGCCTGATCCTCGGCGGCGACCTGCAGAACGCGTGCTGGACCCACTACGTGCTGGTGTACAGCCTGTTCGACTGCGCGCCGTCCCTCGACGTCGCCGCCGCCGAGGTCGACGAGGCGCTGGCGTTCGCCGCGTGCACCGGCAACGGCCACGCCGAGGAGACGTTCCGCATGTACCGCCACCTGACGGACGTGCTCCGCGGCACGGCCGGTCCCCCGGCGGCCGACGGGACGTCCGACCTGGGCCGGCTGGGCGCGGAGCTGCTGGCCGCCAACCCGCTGGCCGCCGCCCAACTGCACATCACCCGGGCGGTCGCCGCGGCCATCCTCGACCACCCGGTGGAGCTGTCCCGGCACACCATGGGGGCGACGGCGGTGCTGCCGGCCGTCCAGGCGCACTACTCGACGGTGCTGGCGCGGCTGCTGCGTTCGCTGGCGCTGGCCAGCCAGGCCCGGGGCGCGGTGCCGTCCCGGCGCGCCGCCGTGCTGGCCGAGCTGGACGAGTCGATCGACTGGCTGGCGGCGCGCGCGGCCGACGCGCCGTCCAACTACCTGCACCTGCTGCGCCTGGTGGAGGCGGAGCGGGCCTGGGCGGCCGGGGAGTTCCGCGAGGCGGCGTACGCGTACGACGTGGCGCAGCGGGAGGCCGCCACCCGGGCCCGGCCGTGGCACCGGGCGCTGATCCTGGAGCGCGCGGCGCGGTTCTACCTGGCGCACGGGATGGAGGAGGCCGGCCACGCGCTGCTCGCCGCCGCCCGCCGCCACTACCTCGCCTGGGGCGCGACGGCGAAGGTCGCCCAGCTCGACTGGGCCCATCCGGCGCTGCCCGCCGGGCCCGGCGGACTCACCGGGCCCGACGCGGCGGGTCCGGCCGCCGGCGTGGCCCGCCCGGCGCCGGTGCCGGTGCCGGCGGACGCGTCGGCCGCGGACTCACCGGCAGGGCGGCGCGCCGTCCTGACGACCGGGACCATCGATCTGCTCGGCATCGTCGCGGCGTCACGCACGCTCAGCTCCGAGACCAACGTCGGCGGGCTGCGGGCCAGGGTCGCGGGCATCCTGTCGGAGATGGCCGGCGCGACCGGCGTCCACCTGCTGCTCCGTGACCAGCAGGATCAGGGTTGGCTGGTACCGGTCGGGGACGGCGGCTCCGTGCCGCTGCCCGAGGCCGCCCGGCGGCGTCTGCTGCCGGCCTCGGTCGTCCGCTACGCCGAACGCACCCGGGAGCCCGTCGTCGTCGCCGACTCCGTCCGCGACGACCGGTTCTGCCGCGACCCGTACTTCACCGACATCGACCGCTGCTCGCTGCTGGCCGTGCCCATCATGATCCGCGGTGGGCTGCGGGCGATGCTGCTGCTGGAGAACCGGATGATCCGCGGCGCGTTCGCCACCGAGCGCCTCGAAGGGATCATGCTCATCGCCGGTCAGCTGGCCGTCTCGCTCGACAACGCCCTGGTGTACACCTCGCTGGAGCGCAAGGTCGCCGAGCGGACGAAGCAGCTCGCCGCCGCCAACCGGCGGCTGGAGCAGCTCTCCCGTACCGACTCGCTCACCGGCCTGGCGAACCGGCGGCGCCTCGAGGAGGTCCTCGACGCCGAGTGGCACCGCGCCTGGCTGCACTCGACGCCGATCGCGCTGGCGATGATCGACATCGACCACTTCAAGCTCTACAACGACCACTTCGGGCACTCCGCCGGTGACCGGTGCCTGCAGCGGGTCGCCGCCGGCCTGGCCGCGAACCTGCGGCCCACCGACACGGCGGCGCGGTTCGGGGGGGAGGAGTTCGCCGTCGTGATGCCCGACACCGGCGCGCGGACCGCCGTCGAGCTGGCCCGGCAGCTGCGCCGCGCGGTCGCCGGGCTGGCCGAGCCGCATCCGCTGGTGATCCACCGGATCGTCACGGTGAGCATCGGGGTCGCGGCGACCACTCCTGTTCCCGGCGACGGCGTGGCGGCGTTCGTCGAACGCGCCGACGTCGAGCTCTACCGGGCCAAGCGCGCCGGCCGGGACCGGGTGGAAGGCCCCCTCCCGCACCCCGCCGCCCGGTGAGCCCCCCGGTTCGGTGCCGCCGCGGGCCCGCGGCGGTCCGGCCGGAGGGCGTCTCGGGGTGTCGGCGTGTCATCACCAGGGAACCACCCCGGCGTCCTCGAAGAACTCGCCGGTCGGCCCGTCGTCGGGCAGGGCCGCGAGCCGGATCGCGATCGCCGCGCCCTGCTCCGGGGTGCGGACTCCGCGGAAGTTGTTGAGGTCGGTCGCGCAGAAGCCGGGACAGCCCGCGTTGATCAGAATGTTGCTGTCCCGCAGCTCCCTGGCGTACTGGACGGTGATGGCGTTGAGGAAGGTCTTCGACGGCGCGTACGCGCCGGAGACCGGACCTGTCGTGTGCTCGCCGCCGGAGCCGGACTGCCGGGTGAGGGAGCCGACACTGCTGGACATGTTCACGATCCGCGGCGCCGCCGAGCGACGCAGCAGTGGCAGCATCGCGTTGGTGACACGGATGACCCCGAGCACGTTGGTCTCGACGACCCTGCGCACGGTCGCGGGATCGACCGTGGTGGGCGTCTGTGGCATGCCGCCGGTCACCCCGGCGTTGTTGACCAGCACATCGAGATGGCCGGCCCGCTCCGTCATCAGCTCGGCCGCGGCGGCCACGCTCGCGTCGTCGGTCACATCCAGCGGCACATCGAACGCGTCGACGCCCGCCGCGCGCAGCTTCTCCACCGCCGCCTCCCGGCGTCCCGCGTCCCGGGCTCCCACACCGACACTCCAGCCGAGGGCGCCGAGGCCGGCCGCGATCTCGTACCCGATTCCCTTGTTCGCGCCTGTGACCAGCGCGATCGTCCGTTCGCTCATACAGCCGATCCTGTCCGCGGTCCCAACGGTTCACCAACACCGTCTGGGTGGGCGGCGATACCCCCCGGGTATCGATCCGAGGGCGTCCGCCCGCTCCCGGCCACGGCGCGCCAGATCGTCCGGCCGTATCTTGAGGCCATGGAGACGCGCGAGCTGCGGTACTTCGTCGCCGTCGCCGAGGAGCTGCACTTCGGGCGGGCCGCCCAGCGCCTCGGGATCTCGCAGCCGCCGCTGTCGAGAGCCATCCGGCAGCTCGAACGGCGGCTCGGGGTGGTCCTGCTGGACCGCACCAGCCGCACGGTCACGCTGACCGAAGCCGGAGCGGTGCTGCTGGTCGAGGGTCGGGCGGCCCTCGACGCGGTCGACGCCGCGGCCCGCCGCAGCCAGCGCGCCGCCCTCGGCGTGACCGGCCAGCCCGGCCTGGTCCTCGTCACGAAGGCCGGAGCGTCCAGCGAACTGCTTTCCAAACTGCTCGACGCCTACGCGGCCGAACCCGGCGCGGTCCCGGTCGACGTCGTCCTGTGCGGGGTCGCAGAGCAGGGCCGGCTGCTGCGCGACGGTCGGGCCGACGTCGCGCTGCTGCACCGGCCCTTCGACGCCACGACCGGGTTCGACACCGAGGAGCTGAGTACCGAGGGGCAGGTCGTGGTGCTGCCGGCAGGCCATCCCCTCGTCGGCCGGGCCCAGCTGCGGATGGCCGACGTCACCGCGCTGCCCGGCCTGCCACTGCCACGCTGGCCCCGACCCGACGGCACCTACCCGGACGGTCCCGGCCCGCAGGCCCGGGACTCCGCGCAGCTGTTCCAGCTGATCGCGCTCGGCCGCGCCTCGGCGGTCCTGCCGGAGTCGTGCCGCGTCCACCTGCGCCGCGACCTCGCCACCGTCGCGGTGCCGGACGCGCCCCTGGTGACGACGGTGATCGCCTGGCCGCCGCACAGCCGCTCCCGGGCCCTCGCCGGGCTGATCCAGGTCGCCACCCGCCTCTAGCGGGGCTCCGTCGGTGCCGCCGGTCGTCGCCTCCACCGGTCACGTCGACCGACGTAATTTCCCGCGGGCCGGGCACATGTGTTCGCCGGTGCCGGCGGGCGCGGACCGCCGACAGGGCCGTCGCCCGCGGCGGTCGGATCAGAGGTGGCCGCGGCGGACCAGCGCCGCCATGACGCAGGCCGAGGGCGCGAGCGGGATCCACACCGTGATCAGGCGGTACCCGAGGACGGCGGCGAGGGCCGAGGTGGGGGACTGCCCCGCCGCGACGATCGCCGCGGTCAGCGCGGCGTCCAGCGAGCCGAAGCCACCCGGTGACGGGATGAGCGCGGACGCGCTGCTGGCCAGGTAGTAGATGGCGAACACCGCGCCGGCACCCAGTGGGAGGTGCAGCGCCCGCACCACGAACAGCAGGGTCGCCGCGTGCAGCAGCGGGATCGCGGCGGAGCCGCCCCACAGCAGCATCGCCCGGCTCGGCTCCCGCAGGATCTCCGCCAGCATCCGGGCCTGGGCCGTCACGTGCGCCCGGCCGCGCCGGGCCGCCCGTCGGACCGGTGGCAGCGCCCAGCCGACCGCGAGCAGCCCGACCAGCGCCGCGGCCACCGTGGCGAGCAGTCCGCCCGGTGGCCCGCCCAGGTGCGCGAACCCGCCCGAGAGCAGCACGACGAGGACCGCCACATGCGTGATCACCCCGGCGGTGGCGTCGAGTCCGACCGCGGCCACCGCCTCGCGCAGCGGGACACCGTGCCGGTTGAGGAAACGGAGCTTCACGGCCCCGACCCCGAAACCGGCGGGCAGCACATGGTTGGCGACGCTTCCCGCCACCTGCACGGCCAGCATCGGCCCGACGGGCAACCGCCGGGCCACGGCCCCCTGCAGGCTGGCGGCTCCCGCGATCCAGGTCGGCAGGGCGGCGAGCACCGCGACGGCGAGCCAGCCCGGGCGCGCGTTCGCCAGGTGGTCGACGCTCGCCGTGACCGTCGACCAGCCGTGCAGCAGCCAGAGCACCGCGAGCAGCGGGACGACGCAGGCCAGGGCCGTCCGCCAGCGGTGGCTCGCCGTCCCCGCGGCCGGCCGCCGGCCGCTCGCGGGCTCCGGCCCGACGGCCTCGGCCGGCGCCTCAACGACCATCGCCGCGCTCCGGCACCGTCACGCCGACCCGGTCGTCGCCCACCGCGGCGGGCGCCCCGGCCCAGGCCACGGCGCCCGGCGCGTCGGTACCCGGCCTGTCGGTGGCGGGCCCGTCGATGGTCTGCCCGCCGAGGATGTCGGCGAGGCGCCCGCTGAGCGTGTCCCAGCCCCACGCCGCCCGCATCCAGGCACGGCCGGCCGCACCCATCCGCGCTCGCCGTTGCGGGTCGTCGAGCAGGTCGACGACCGCGGCGGCCACCGCCGTGCGGTCGTGCCCGTCGACGGCCACGCCGGTCCGGCCGGGGATGACGACGTCCGGTGCCCCGCCCTGGGCACCGGTGATGACCGGCAGGCCGCTGGCCGCCCCCTCGAGCGCGGAGAGCCCGAGGCCCTCCAGGTCGAGCCCGAACAGCCGGGTGCGTGACGGCATCGCGAAGACGTCCGCCGCGTCCAGGTAGGCGGGGAGGATCTCGTCGGGCACGGGACCGGCGAAGTGCACGCCGTCGGCCACCCCGGACCGCGCGGCGAGGCGGCGCAGGCGGTCCTCGGCGGGCCCGCCGCCGACCAGCAGCAGCCGCGCGTGCGGGTGCCGGCGCCGGACGTCGTGCCAGCCCCGGATGAGCGTGTCCTGGCCCTTGCGGGTGACCAGGCGGGCCACGCAGATCACGACCGGCTCGTCCGACCAGCCCAGCCCGCGGCGGATCTCGTCCCCGCCGGCGCCCGGCTGGAACCGTTCGGTGTCGACGCCGCCGGTGAGCCGGGCCAGCCGGGTCCCCGACGGGGTGATCGCCGCGAGCCGGCGGCGGGTGAACTCGGTGAGGTAGGTGAGCACGTCGACCCGGGCGCCGACGGTGCTGACGAGCTGCCGCCCGAGCGGCAGCCGGGACCAGGCGACCTCGTGCCCGTGGCTGGAGGCCACCACCCGTTCGACCCCGGCCTCCCGCAGCGCGGGCGCGAGCACGCCGAGCGGGGCCGCGGTCGGGAACCACGCCACCTCGCATCCGTGCTCCCGCACGGCGGCCCGCAGTGCCCGCCGGCCCCGCGGTGAGGTGATCATGCCGTGTTCGGTGCGGATCACGGGAAAGCCGAGGGTGCCGTCGAACTCGGCGTCACCGGGCTGGGCCGGGGCGAGGACGACGGCCCGGTCCGGGGGCAGACCGGCGGTGAGCCGGCAGGCGAACGTCTGGATCCCACCGATCGTCGGGGGGAACTTGTCCGCCACCACCAGCACGCGCGGCAGGTCGTGGACGGTGGGCAGCGGCTCCCGCTGCCGGGCGATCACCGGGGCGCGGGGCGCGGTGACGGACGGGCTGCTGGGGCGGGCTGGTGATGGCAGTGGACAACCTCTCACGAAGGGGAGCTGCGCCGCTGGATCGTGTGACGCTGATGAGAGCGCTTGAGGCGCGCGGGTCACGGTCTGTCCCTCGGGTCGGCTCCGGGGTCGAGGGCGGGCATCCCATGATTTTGCCGTCCGCCCGGGGCCGCCTGGTCAGGGCCGCCCGCGGCGGGCAGGGTGAGGGTGACGACGGCGCCACCGTCAGGGTTGTTGGCGGCGGCCGTGGTCCCCTGGTGGGCCTGGGCCACCGCGGCGGCGATGGCGAGCCCGAGCCCCGTACCGGTGGCGTCGTGGTCGCGGGTGCGCGCGGCGTCGGCGCGGCTGAACCGCTCGAAGGCGCGTGGCAGGAAGTCCGTGGGGAATCCCGGGCCGCGGTCACGTACCCGCACGACGACGGTCCTCCCGGCCGCGCCGGGCCCGGCCGCGCCCGGCCCGGCCCGCACGTCGACGGTGCTGCCGGGCGGCGCGTGGCGGATCGCGTTGGCCACCAGGTTGTCGACCGCCTGGCGGAGCATGTCGGGGTCCGCGTCCACGGTGAGGCCCGGGGCGGCGTCCAGGCGCAGGTGGACATGCCTGGTCCCGGCATGGCCGGTCGCGGCGCGGGTGGCCCGCTCGAGCAGGTCCGCGACGTCGAGCCGTCGCGGGGCGGTGATGCCGCTGTCCATCCGGGCGAGCGCGAGCAGCGACTCGGCGAGCCGGATCAGCCGCTCGGTCTCCTCCGCCGCGCCCGCGACCGCGTCGACCAGCTCGTCGCGGGTGCGCGCCGGGCGCCCGGCGAGCTCGAGCTCGGCTTTGAGGTTGGTGAGCGGGGTCCGCAGCTCGTGCCCGGCGTCGGCGACGAACGCCCGGTCGCGGGCGCGGGCGGCGTGCAGCCGGCGCAGCAGGTTGTTCATCGTGGCGGCCAGCGCGGCGATCTCGTCGCGGGTCGCGGGCACGTCCAGCTCGGCGGAGCTGTCCGACTCGCTGATGGCGGCGGTCTGGCGGCGCATCCGGTCGACCGGGCGCAGGGCCGCGCCCGAGAGCAGCCAGGCCGCGAGCCCGGCGAGCGCGACCATTGGCGCCGTCGCGCCGACCATGATGTTGCGGATGCGGTCCTCGGCCGAGTCGGTCAGGTCGGTGCTGGTCGCGACGAGCAGGACCTCCTCCCGCGCCCCGGTCCGTACCGGGACGGCCAGCACGCGGGCCTCCTCCGTGTCGTCGTCGTCGCCGGGCTCCGGCAGCCGCCCGGAGGTGAACCACTCCGGGCGGGCGAGCGCGGTGGCCACCTGCCCGGGCCCGAGCAGCGGGCCGGGACCCGCGCTGTCGTTCGAGGCGGCGACGGAGCCGTCGGGCCGCAGCAGCTGGGCGGGCCCGGCGCCGTAGGCCCGCAGCTGCCCGGCCGGGTCCGCCGCGGCGGGGACCTGCGCGACGAGCACGGCCATCCGGGTGCTCAGGTTCGCGTCCACGGAGTCCCGCAGGTTGGTGCGCAGCAGCGCGTAGAACAGGACACCGGCCGCGGCGAGCACGAGGGCGGTGCCCAGGACGAACAGCAGCGTCAGTCGCACCCGCAGCGGCACGGGCGCTACGTCCCGGTCCGGGTGGCGCCGGTGGCGCCGGTGGGCTCGGCGCGCAGGCGGTAGCCGGCGCCGCGGACCGTCTCGATCCGCGACGGGCCGTCCACCGCGTCGATCTTGCGGCGCAGGTACCGCACGTACTGGTCGACCACGTTGGACGTGCCGTCGTAGCCGAGGTCCCACATGTGATCCAGGATGTAGCTCCGGGAGAGGACCTCGCCGGGGCGGCGCATCAGCAGTTCCAACAACGAGAACTCCTTGGCGGACAGGTCGACCGGCTCGCCCGCGCGCCGCACGCTGCGCGCGGCGGGGTCGAGGTGCAGGTCGCCGACCCGCAGCGTGGCCGGCCGCTCGACGGCGCCGCGGCGGATCAGCGCGCGCAGCCGGGCCGTCAGCTCACCGAAGCTGAACGGTTTGGCCAGGTAGTCGTCGGCCCCGGCGTCGAGGCCGTGGATGCGGTCGTCGACGTCACCGCGGGCGGTGAGCATCAGGATCGGGGACCACCGCCGGGCCGCCCGCAGCCGGCGGCAGACCTCGAAGCCGTCGATGCCGGGCAGCATCAGGTCGAGCACGATGGCGTCGTAGGAGATCTCACCGGCCTGCCAGACGGCGTCCGTGCCGTCGTGCACCAGGTCGACGGCGTAGCCCGCCTCGGTCAGGCCCCGGCGGAGCAGATCCGCGGTGCGCTCCTCGTCCTCCACGACCAGTACCCGCACCGCCCGATCGTAGAGGGCCGTCAGGTGCTGAGCGTGCCGGTGGCCAGCAGCCCGATCAGGACCGCCGCGACGGCGACCCGGTAGCCGACGAAGAGGTCGAACGAGTGCCGGGCGACATACCGCAGCAGCCAGGCGATCGAGGCGTAGGCGACGACGAACGACACCAGCGTCCCGACGGCCAGCGGAAGTACCGAGACGCCCCCGCCCACCGCGTCCTTCAGCTCGTAGAGCCCGGCTCCGGTGAGCGCCGGGATCGACAGGAAGAACGACAGCCGGGTCGCCGCCACCCGGTCCAGGTCGCGCACCAGCGCCGTGGACATCGTCGCGCCGGAGCGGGAGAAGCCGGGGAACAGCAGCGCCAGGATCTGCGAGGAGCCCACCGCCATGGCGTCGGTGAGGTCGATGTCGTCCTCGCCGCGCTTGCGGCGGCCGAACCGGTCGGCGAACCACATCACGGCGCTGCCGGCCAGCAGCGAGCCGGCGACGACCCACAGCGAGGCCAGCGGCCCGTCGATCAGGGACTTGGCCGCCAGCCCGACGGCGACCACGGGCAGCGTCGCGTAGAAGACCCAGCAGGCGAACTTGAAGTCGTGGCGCTGCCGGGCCTCCCGGTCGGTGAGCCCGTTCGCGAAGGCGCCGACGAAGCGTCGGATGTCGCCGAAGAAGTACAGCAGCACCGCGGCGATCGCGCCGACCTGGATGACGGCGGTGAACGCGACGACCGACTTGTCGTCGACGGGAATGTCCAGCAGCCCTTCCGTGATCTTGAGATGGCCGGTGGAGGAGACGGGGAGGAACTCCGTCACCCCCTCGACGACCCCGAGGAGGACGGCCTGGCCGACGCTGATCGCACTCACCGGATTGGATCCCCTGGCTGCTTCGGGCGCGGCGCCGGCCGCGCGCGGTCATGTGCCCCGCAGAGTAGGACCACCCCCGTGTGAGGACGATGTGGTGGTCTCCGCGGGCCCGGCCGGGTCGCCCGGAACGGCTCCGCGGGGCCGCCGCCCGGCCGCGGTCGCGACGGCAGAATAGAGTTCTCAACATGAAGAGTGAAGTTCTGCGGCTGTTGTGGGGCGTCGCCACGCCCAGCGGGCGACGGTGACGACCGAGCCCGGGCCGGGCGGGGGCGGATCGCGGCTGGTGCGCCTCGAGGGCGCCGTCAACGTCCGTGACCTCGGCGGATACCCGACCGCGGACGGAGGCCGGGTGCGCTGGGGCCGGGTCTACCGGTCCGCGGCCCTGCACCGCCTCACCGCCGCCGACCTGACCGCCGTCGAGCGGCTCGGCCTGCGGGTCGTATACGACCTGCGGACCGACGCCGAGATCGAGCTGGCGCCGTCGCTGCTGCCCGGCGGTGTCCGGCGCGAACGGCTCGCCATCGGCGGCAGCGCGGCGCGGAACAAGGACCTCACCGACCTCGTCGTCGCCGGCCGGCTGGCCGAGGTGCCACCGGACTTCCTCACCCGCGTCTACGACGCGATGGCCGAGACGGGCGCGGCGGCGTTCGGCCGTCTCCTCACCGGGCTCGCCGAGCCGGACGCGACGCCGGCGCTGTTCCACTGCACGGCCGGCAAGGACCGGACCGGGGTCGCCGCCGCGCTGCTGCTGTCGCTGCTCGGCGTCGACGAGTCGCTGATCCTCGACGACTTCGAGCTCAGCACCGTCCACTACACCGACCCCAAGATGGCGCGGCTGCGGCGCCGGCTCGCGGGCACCGACGTGGACGTCGAGCACTACCGGGTCGTGTTCGGCGCGCCCCGGCAGGCCCTGAGCACGCTGCTCGCGACCCTCACCGAACGTCACGGGTCGGTGCCGGGCTACCTCGAGGAGGTCGCCGGGATCGCCCCCGACCTGCCCGCGCGGCTGCGAGCCCAGCTCGTCGAGCCGCCCGGGCAGGAGTGAGGGCTCCTCAGGAGGCGCCCTCGACCACCTCCACCGCGTTGCCGTCCGGGTCCTGCAGGACGGCGATGCGCACACCGGGCCCGATGGCCGAGGGGCCGTGTGTCACCTTGCCGCCGTGGGCCGTGGCCCGCTCGACGATGCCGTCGAGATCGTCGGAGTAGAGGGTGATGTACCGCAGGCCGGTCGCGGCGAAGAAGCGCGTGGCCGGCTCGGTGGTGGCCGGCGCCCGCTTGGGCACCATCACCTTGATCACGATGCCCGACGCCCGGAGCCGGTGCACGACTCCGGGACCGGCCTCGATGGCGGGCAGCCGCTCCATCCCGAACGTGACGGCGTAGAACTCCGCCAGGGACTCGTCGATGCTGACCAGCCCGACCTCGATCCGCTGCAGCGTCAAGGCGCTCCCTCAGTAGGTTTCGCCGGCTTCCGGTCCGCCGGCCCTGGTCGTACCTCGGTGCCCGCCGCGCGGGCGTGGCTCACCGCGGCGTCGCCGTGACCGGGAGCTTCGCCCAACCGCGGACGGTGGAGGTGCGGGCCTGCACGGCGCGGTCGTAGTCGACCTCCCAGTGGTCCCAGCGCTTGAGCACCTCGTCCAGCGCGACCCGTCCCTCGAGGCGGGCCAGCGCGGCGCCCAGGCAGAAGTGCAGCCCGCGGCCGAAGCTGACGTGCCGGCTGATCGACCGGTGGATGTCGAAGCTGTCGCCGTCGACGAACTGGCGGTCGTCACGGTTGGCCGAGCCGTTGAGCAGCACCATGACGCTGCCCTCCGGCACCGTCTGGCCGTGCACCTCGACGTCCCGGGCGACGTAGCGGGCCTGGATCGGGGAGGGCGCCTCGAAACGGAGCACCTCCTCGATCACCTGGTTGACCAGCGAGCGGTCCTGCGCGACCTGCCGCAACTGGTCCGGGTGCTCGGCGAGGATCTTCCCGGTCCAGCCGATCAGCCGGGCGGTCGTCTCGTTGCCGGCGCTCGCCAGCATGTTCACGTAGGTCAGGACCTCGGCGCGGGTCAGCCGGCGGGTCGTGCCCGTCTCGTCCTCGAACTCGGCGGTGATCAGGTCGGTCATGAGATCGTCCGAGGGGTTGCGCGCCCGCCAGTCGAGGTAGTCGGCGAACATGCCCTCGGAGCGGGCGAGGGGATCATCGGGCAGCGGCTTCGGCGCGCCCTCGGTGAGGGTGAGGCCCTCGTCGATGGCGTCGCGGATCGCCTCCTGGTCCTGCTCGGGGATGCCGAGCAGCATGCCGATCGTGCGCATGGGCATCTGGGCGCCGAGGTCGGCGATGAAGTCGAAGTCGCCGGCGGCCACCAGCGGGTCCAGCGAGCGGGCGCAGAACGCGCGCACCTCCGGCTCGATCGCGAGCATCCTGCGCGGGGTGAAGACCCGGCCGAGGATGCCGCGGTGCAGGTCGTGCAGGGGCGGGTCCTCGAAGAGGATGTTGCCCGGTGGGAAGCGGATGTCCGACCTGATCAGCTCGATGAGCGTGCCGCGGCCCGAGAGGAAGATGTCCGGCTCGCCCATGGCCTTCTCGACGTCGTCGAACCGGCTGAGGGCGTAGAAGTCGTATTTGGCGTTGTAGTACAGCGGCACGGAGTCCCGCATCCGCCGCCACACCGGGTACGGGTCGGCGTCGATCTCGAAGTCGTACGGGTCGTAGTAGACGTCGCCGGTGGCGTCGCTGGTGTCCGTCGTCACCGTCGTCATCGCCGCGCCCCCGTCAGTGCCGTCGGTGCCGCTGTGTTGTGGGGTACGTCCGCCACGATCGATGCTCCCTGGTCGCCGTTCTGCCTGGTACGCACCCCGACGCCCGCCCGGCCCGGGCCTGTCGTGCGTCGGGTGATGCCCCTCACAGAATCATCTGATTGTATGGCGCAGTCAACATTTGCGCGGGTTGATCCCCGGCGGCGGACGGCCGTCGACAGGCCGGTACGGCTGGTCCAGCATGGGGGCGTGACCGGTGCTTCCGTGCGGGTGGTGCTGTTCCAGCTCGCCTGCCCGGACGACGAGCCGGCGGCCGACCGCGGCGCGCGCGTCCTGACCGAGCTGCGCGGGCTCGGCACCGGCGGGGCCGGCGCGGGCGGGCTCGGCACCGGCGGGGCCGACCTGGTCGTCCTGCCCGAGCTGTGGCGCACCGGCTACTTCCACTTCGACCGCTACCGCGCCGACGCCGAGGAGCTGGCCGGCCCCACGGTCGGCGCGCTGCGGGCCGTGGCGGCCGAGCGTGGTCTGCACCTGGTCACCGGCAGCATCGTCGAGCGCGCTCCCGGCGGGGCGCTGCACAACACCACCGTCCTCGCCGGCCCGGACGGCGCCCTGCTGGGCCACTACCGCAAGATCCACCTGTTCGGCCACGAGTCGGCCGAGGCGACCCTGCTGACCGCCGGAGACGACGTGCTCGTCGCATCCACGCCGCTCGGCGCCGTGGGCCTGGCCACCTGCTACGACCTGCGGTTCCCCGAGCTGTTCCGGCTGCTGGTCGACCGCGGCGCCGAGGTGGTCGTGGTGGTGTCGGCCTGGCCGCTGGCCCGCCTGGAGCACTGGGAGCTGCTGGTGCGGGCCAGGGCGGTCGAGAACCAGGTCTTCGTCGTCGCCTGCAACGCCGCCGGCCGGCACGGGGGAGTGGAGCTGGCCGGCACCAGCCTCGTCGTCGACCCGTGGGGCACCGTGCTGGCCCGCGCCGGCACCGGCCCGCAGATGCTGCGGGCGGTGCTGGACCGGGCCAGGCTGTCCGCCGTGCGCGCGGAGTTCCCGGTGCTCACCCACCGCCGTCTGGGGACGGCCGGTTCGTCGGTGCGCTAGCGCACCGACGCCTTCGGGTGGCCCGCCGCACCGTCCGGGGCGACCGGAGGGCTTTCGGCGCGGTACCGGCGGGGGACCAGCCGCCGTCCCCGCCTCGTGGGCGGCTTCGACGTCGGCCACGGTCAGCGCTGTTTTCGGCCGGCCGAAAGGCGCCGGGTACAGCATGTCGACCGGTTCCCGGGCCGGACCGGCCGGTACCCGTCGACGAGATCCTGGATCTCGGCCGCCGGCTGACCCGGGCCGCCGCGGTGGCCACCCGTCGGGGACGAGGTCGCGCGCCCGGCGCCTGGTGAGATCGACATGCTTCGAGTGATTTGTGAAGTTCGCCACCTGGCGGGGGTCGCGCCGGTCGCGCGCCGGCCGGCGGGCGGCGCCTGACACCGTTCGGCGACCTTCGCCGTCGTGTCCCGAGTGGTCTGCCGCCCCGGGCCGCCGCTCGCCCGCCCGCGACGCTCCGTCGCTGTCTCGCGGACGGGTGTTCCCAGGTCAGGGTGGGCCTGCCCGGTCTGGTGCGGAAGTGGAGTTCCCGCTGACTGGGAGTCAAGATCCGTGCCGGTCCGGCCACTGTTCCGATCCCGGGTCGCCGGCCGGCGACCGACCCCATGGGACGACTGCGGCGTCTAGCCGGTCGGCTAGCGTGACAACGGCATCCCCGGCATCGCCCAGGGCGGCGCCCGGTTGCCGGCGCGGGGTGGGATGCCCGTGCGTTGGCCGCCCGGTGAGATGGGCCCGCGAGCGGCCCGTGCCGCCGGCCGGGACCCGGCCGGACGGGTTTGATTCTCGCGGTCGGAGCCGATAGTTTCCTCGCACCGAGAAGGAGCCTTCCGGAAACTGGTAGTGACACTTACTTCATCATGAAACGTGAATGTCACCCGCGATCTGATCGCCGCACTCCCCGGTTCCCGGTGGCCGCTCGGTTGCTCCAGCGTGCCCAGCCCGACCGGACTCGGTTGATCCGCGTTGTACAGCCACCCGGTAGCACCCGGATGACCAGGTAGCCCTGGTGACGCGGCCGGTCGGGATAGCAAGAGGAGGAGATCCGTGAGACCCCGTAGAACAGTCGCGGTCGTCGCTGCCCTCGCAGCGGTGACCGTGTTCGTCGCCGGATGTGGCCGCGACTCGGGCGGCGAATTAGGGAGTGAGGACACTCCCGCCACCCAGGGGTCCACGGTCGCCGCGGGTGACTTCGGTGACCTGAAGGACGTCTGCGGCTCCGGCAGCCCGACGGGCGCGCCCGCCCAGGGCGTGACCGCGAGCGAGATCAGCGTCGGTGTCTTCAGCGACGTCGGCTTCACCAAGAACTCCGAGTTCGACGACGCCGCCAAGGTGTTCACCTCGTGGTGCAACGCGGCCGGCGGCATCAACGGTCGCAAGATCGCCTACAACCTGCGGGACTCGAAGATCTTCGAGGTCCGCCAGCGGATGATCGAGTCCTGCCGCGACGACTTCGCGATCGTCGGTGGCGGTTCCGCGCTCGACGCCGGCGGTGTCGAGGAGCGGCTCAAGTGCCTGCTGCCCGACATCCCCGCGCAGACCAGCCAGCCGGAGAACATCGGCTCGGACCTGCAGATCGACGCGATCGGCGCCGGGCACTCCTACATCCGCTACGCCGGTTACTTCAACTGGCTGCTGAAGGAGGCCTACCCGGCCTCGGCCAGCTCGGTCGGCATCATCGCCGGTGACTCCCCGGTCACCAAGGTCATCGGGGACCAGACGGTGGAGGCCGTGCAGAAGGCCGGCGGGACGGTCACCTACAACGACCTCTACCCGGCGGCCGGCGTCTCGGACTGGACGCCCTACGCCCAGGCACTCAAGAGCAAGAACGTGAAGGGCCTGGTCTTCCAGGGCGACTTCCGCAGCCTGGCGAAGCTCGAGCAGGTGCTCTCGTCGATCGACTACAAGCTCGACTGGATCGACGCCAACAGCAACGCCTACGGATCGGCGTTCGTCGAGCTCGCGGGTGCCTCCATCAGCGACCAGAACAACCTGGCCGACCTCAGCGGTGTCGCGCCGCTCGAGGTGGCCGACGAGGTCCCCGCCATCCAGAAGGTCCTGGACCTCTACAGGCAGTACGCACCCAAAGCGGAGGTCACCTTCCCGGCGCTGCGTGCCTTCTCGTCCTGGCTGCTGTTCGCCCAGTCGGCCAAGGAGTGCGGCGACGACCTCACCCGCAAGTGCCTCTACGACACGGCGCGGGAGCAGACCGCCTGGACCGCCGGTGGCCTGCAGGCCTCCGTCGACATCACCAAGGCCGACGCTCCGCTGAAGTGCTTCAACGTCGTGCAGGCCGGCGCGGACGGCTGGAAGCCCGCGGACTTCGGCGCTGACACCGGTGTGTTCCGCTGCGACGCCCCCTCCGTCAAGTACACGGGCTCGTACGGCACACCGCTGACCCTGGCCAGCGTCGGCAAGAGCCTGAGCGACCTCAAGTAAATGGAACAGCTGTTCACCTTCGGGCTAGTGGGGCTGAGCACCGCCGCGATCTACGCCATCATCGGCAGCGGTCTGGTGCTCACCTACACCACCACCGGCGTGTTCAACTTCGCGCACGGTGCCGCGGGCATGATGGCCGCGTTCGTGTACTGGCAGCTCACCGAGGGCTGGGGGCTGCCGGTACCAATCGCGCTGGTCCTGGTACTGGTCGTGCTCGCGCCCGGATTCGGCCTGCTGGTCGAACGGGTGGTGCTCCGACCGGTCCAGGGCCTGGGCGAGGCCGAACGCCTGGTGATGACGGTGGCGCTGCTCAGCGGCCTCATCGCGATCGCCCGGTGGATCTGGGACCCGAACGAGGCGAGGTCGCTGCCGACCTTCTTCGCCGACCGCGCCGCGATCGACATCGGGCCCGCCACGATCACCTGGCACCAGGCCCTGACGATGATCGTCGCGGTGGCGGTCGCGATCGGCCTGCGCGTCCTGCTCTACGGGACGCGCATCGGCGCCGAGATGCGGGCGAGTGTCGACGACCGAGCGCTGGTGGGCCTCACCGGCGCCAACCCGGTCCGTTCGAACCAGGTCGCCTGGATCCTCGGCACCCAGCTGGCGGCGATCGGCGGCATCCTCATCGCGCCGTCGGTCTCGCTGGACGCCAGCCAGCTCTCGCTGCTGATCGTCAGCGCCTACACGGCGGCCATCTTCGGACGGCTGCGCAGCCTGCCGCTGACCTTCCTCGGCGCGGTCGTCGTCGGCTGCCTGGAGAGCTACCTGACCGGGTACCTGCCGAGCAACGACTACCTGCCGGGACTGCGGCTCGCGGCGCCCGCGCTGCTGCTGTTCCTGGCCCTGCTGGTGTTCCCGCACCGGCGGCTGCGCGGCCGGGACACGAAGGCCCGCCCGGTCGCCGTCCCGTCGGTGCGGGGGACCCTGGTGTTCGCCGGGGCGATCGTGGTGTTCGGGGTCGTGCTGGCCTCGGTGCTGGGTGAGGGCGATCTGATCACCTACGGGCAGATCTTCTCGTTCGGCGTGATCGCGCTGTCCTACGTCCCGCTCGCGGGTTACGCCGGGCAGATCTCGCTGTGCCAGCTCAGCATGGCCGGTATCGGCGCCGCCGTCTGGGCCCACATGGGCTCCGGCGGCGGGATCTGGGCGCTCGCGGCCACCGTGGTGATCTCGGGGGCGGCCGGCGCGCTGGTCGCGCTGCCGGCGCTGCGGCTGTCCGGCGTGTACCTGGCGCTGGGCACGGCGGCCTTCGCGGTCATCCTCGACCGGTGGATCTTCACCCTGCCCGCGTTCGACCTGTTCGGGGCGAAGATCTCGCTGTACGACGGGGGCACCGTCGACGTCTCCGGGCCGTCGCTGTTCGGCTGGCGGCTGGACGACGGCTCCGAGCTGATGGTGTTCTCCGCGGTCTGGCTCGCGATCACCACCCTGGCGGTGGCGTGGCTGCGCCGGGGCAGGTTCGGCCGTCAGCTCATCGCGCTGCGCGACAGTGAGGCGGCCTACGCCACCCTCGGCGGCAACCTGCTGCGGTCCAAGGTGGCGGTCTTCGCCCTGTCCGCCGGCATCGCCGGTCTCGGTGGGGCGCTCTACGGCATGCAGCAGCGGTCGGTCACCGCGGAGCAGTTCGGCCTCGTCGCCGGCCTGCCGCTGTTCCTGATCGCCGTGGTCGGCGGCCTCACCGCGGTGGGCAACGGCCTGTTCTCGGGTGTCGCGCTGGGCGGGTCGTTCCCCGTGATCTCCGCGGCGGGGACGTTCGCGCAGAACATCACCTCGGTGCTGCCCGGTCTGGCCGGTCTCGGCCTCGCCCGCAACCCGGACGGCGCCGTTCCCGAGATGCGCGCCGGCGCCGAGCCGCTCGGGCGGAACAAGCCCCTGCTGGGCGGGCTCATCGCCGCCCTCGTGGTGCTCTGGGTTCTCCAGCTCGGGGACGTGCTCGACGGCTGGGTGACCTTCACCCTGGCGCTGGTCCTGATCGTCGCGGCGCAGACCTACGCGCAGGTCCTGGAGGCGAAGCCCACCGAGGAGGCGGACGTCCCCGTCGAATGGTGGGGCGTGCGCCGGGCCTGGCGCCGGGAGGACGAGGAGGTGCTGGCCCGTGGCATTGCTGGAGGTTAAGAACGTGACGGTCGCCTTCGGGGGCGTGCGCGCCCTCGACGGCGTCGCCATCGCGGCCGAGAGCGGGCGGGTCACCGGGCTGATCGGGCCGAACGGGGCCGGCAAGAGCACCCTGTTCGACGTGATCTCCGGGCTGCGTCGGCCGTCGTCCGGGCAGGTGTTCATCGACGGCAGCGACGTGACCCGGCTGGGCCCGTCGCGGCGCAGCAAGCACGGGCTGGCCCGCACGTTCCAGCGGCTGGAGCTGTTCGGCCGCCTCAGCGTGCGCGACAACCTCCTCGTCGCGGCGGAGCTCGGCCCGCAGCGCCGCAACGCGGCGGCCGTGGTGACCGAGGTGCTGGCCAGGCTCGGCCTGACCGACATCGCGGACACCTCCTCGGACACGCTGCCGACGGGCGTCGCCCGGCTGGTGGAGGTCGCCCGGGCGCTGACCGTCCGGCCGAAGCTCCTCCTGCTCGACGAGCCCGCCGCCGGGCAGGACGCCGAGGAGACCGAGCGGTTCGCCGACCTGCTGCGTTCGCTTGCCGCCGACGGGACGACCGTGGTCATCGTCGAACACGACATGGATCTGGTCATGGGCGTGTGCGACGACCTGTACGTGCTCGACCTCGGAAAGGTCATCGCCGCCGGCTCCCCGGAGGAGATCCGCCGCGACGAGCTCGTCCTGGCCGCCTACCTGGGAGACGCGGCGTGACACCCCTGCTGGAACTGCGGGACGTCCGCGCCGCCTACGGGAAGATCACCGTGCTGCACGGTGTGAGCCTGAGCGTCGCGGCGGGTCAGGTGGTCGCGTTGCTCGGGCCGAACGGCGCGGGCAAGACGACCACGCTGAAGGTCGCCGCCGGCACGCATCCGGCGCAGTCCGGTCGGCTGCTGTTCGGCGGGCGGGACATGACCGGAGCGAACCCCCGCGATCTGGCGCGCGCGGGGGTCTGCCTCATCCCGGAGGGACGCGGGGTCTTCCCCAACCTGTCCGTCCGGGACAACCTCCTGATGATGACCTTCACCGGTCGTTCCCGGGAGCAGATCGAGGAGATCGCGTTCGCGCGGTTCCCCATCCTCGCGAAGCGCGCCAACCAGGCGGCGGGCAGCATGTCGGGCGGGGAGCAGCAGATGCTCGCCCTCGCCCGCGGGCTGGCCACCGACCCCGCCGTCCTGCTCCTCGACGAGCTGTCCATGGGACTCGCCCCGCTGGTGGTCGCCCGGCTCTACGAGCAGGTGGCCGAGATCGCCCAGCAGGGCGTCGCCGTCCTGGTGGTGGAGCAGTTCGCCGCCGCGGTTCTCGGTATCGCCGACCACGCGGCGGTGCTGGTGCGTGGACGGGTCGAACGCCAGGGCGCCCCCGACAGCGAGTTGCGCGCCGAACTATCCGCCCTCTATCTGGGGAGTTCCACATGACGTCCACTGACGCGCGGGCGGACCGCTTCGTCCGCGAGCTCGGGGAGTTGAAGATCCCCGACCCGGCGGCCGGCCGGCCCCGCCTCTGGGTTCGGCTCGGCGTGGCGTTGATGGTGGTCGGCGCCGTGCTCGGCGTGACGGCGTACGCGATGTCGCACGGCACCCGGGACCCGCTCGTCCAGCGCGACGCCCTCGCGCTCGGCCTGGGTGGTGTGGTGGCGAGCGTGGTGGGGGCGGCGCTGTTCCTGCGCTACTCCCTGACCGGCTTCCTGCGGTTCTGGATGGCCCGCCAGTCCTATGACCTGGCCCTGCTCGGCGACCGGCTGGCCGGCGTCGAGGCCGTCACCAGCCCGGTCGCCCCGGTCGCCGCGGCGCAGCCCGCCGCCGAGGCGGCGGCTGTCGAGGCAGTGGCTGCCGAGCCGGAGTCGTCGGCCGCGGAGTCGTCGGCCGCGGAGCCGGTGGCGAAGGAGTCCGTCTCGACCTGACCTGGCTGTCCCGAGAGGCCTGTGGCCGACGACATCGTCGTCGGCCACAGGCCTCTTCGTGTTTCCGGGGCCGTCCGGTCAGGCCTTCGGCCATTGCGGGCCCACCCATATTCGTGACACTATGCTGCCATCAAAGATTCCCGACCGAAGAGGGGGGAAATTTCGAACGCCCGGTGCTCGACAGCGTGGATCTCGACATCCACGCCGGCTTCGTCGAGGCCCGCCGCCTGCTGCTCGGGGAGCTGGGGTCCACGAGGCACGGCAGGCGGAGGGCCCGGAGCCGAACACCTGAAGAGCTGAACACCTGAAGAGCTGTTCCGCGGCGCGGGCGCGTGGGTGCCCGGCCGAGCGGGACGTGGAGGAGGCAGCATGGCGATCGACCTGACCGGCGGTCTCGGCGACGACCGGGAGTACGTGTTCCCCGCCCAGCCCGACAACCCGGACATGCGCGAGTCGGTCAACGCGTGGATCTGGGACGACGGCGTCGAGTTCGGGTTACCCCGGACCGGCATCGAGGCCACCGCGGACCAGTGGGACACCCACGACATCCAGGTGAACATCGCGTTCGCCGACGGCCGGGTGCTCAACATGTACGGGCCCAGGAAGGCGCACGACCCGCTGGGCGCGGACGGCAGGGCCCGCGTCCTGGGCGCCGGGCCGCTGTCCTTCGAGCTCGTCGAGCCCTACCGGCACTGGAGGATGCGGCTGGAGGGCCCCGCCGTGGTCACCTCCGCCGAAAGGCAGATCGGCGGCTGGCAGCGCGGCGTCACCGGCGGTCCGACGGCCGAGGTGTCCCTCGAACTCGACATCAGGCCCGCGGTACCGCCGTGGGAGAACGGCTCGCTCCTCGAGGAGGCCGGTCGGGTCCTCGCCACCCAGGAGGAGGGCGACCTGATGGGCGGCCCCCGCTTCGAGCAGCTCGCCCGGGTCACCGGCCACCTGCGGGTCGACGGCGAGGTGCGCGAGCTCAACGGCGGCGGCCTGCGGATCCGGCGCGCCGGCATCCGCCGGCTGGCCACCTTCCGCGGGCACGTCTGGCAGTCGGCGCTGTTCCCGAGCGGGCGCGCGTTTGGCCTCTGCCTGTACCCGCCGCGGGCCGACGGCAGGCCGACCTTCAACGAGGGCTTCCTCTTCGAGGGCGACGGCGCGCTCGTCCCGGCCCGGGTCGTCGACGCGCCCTGGCTGCGCGAGCTGCGGCCCGCCGGCGAGGACGTCTCCGTCACCCTCGAGACCGAGGACGGCCGGACGGCGACGATCCACGGCGAGTCGCTCCTGTCGACCTTCGCGGTGATGGGCGCGGACATCGGCTCCCAGCGCCTGAACCTGCAACAGGCCATCTCCCGCTACACCTGGGACGGCGAGACCGCGAACGGCATGATGGAGCGCTCCAGCGTGAGCGACACGGTCGCCCGGTGACCACTGCCGCCCGGTGGCCACTGCCGCCCGGTGACCACTGCCGCCCGGTGACCACGGGCGCCTCCGGCGCCGCCGGGCCCGGGTTCGGCCGGGAGTCGACGGCGCCGGAGGCGGCCTGTGGGCGGCCCGCGGGCCGGGCTCCGGCTGTCGCCGGCTCGGTCAGCCCCCCACAGTGGAGTTCTGCGCCGCGGTGACGATGGTCCTGGCGTCAGCGGGGGTCAGGAACCCGTGGAACACCGACGTCCAGGCCGCTGCCCGTACCTTGTTCACGTAGTCGGTGTGGGTCGGGTAGAGCTGGCGAAGCACGGGCTCCGCGGTCTGCGGCGCGGTCGGGTTCGACGGGTCGCCCGCGCTGTGCGTGTCCCAGGGATCGGCGTCGCCGTTCCACGGGTCGGTCGCGCCGAACAGGCCGCAGAACAGGGCCGCGGCACCCTCGGCGAAGCGCTGTCCCGTCAGGGTCCTGGTGGGCACCGCGACGTCCGGAAGCCGGATGCCACCGCGGGCCAGCCCGGTGGCCGGGTCACGGACCGGCGCATTGCCCTGCATGCTGAGGATCGTGCCGGTGGCCGGCGCGGGCCCGCCCCGTATCCACCGGTTCACGGCCGCCAGGGCGGCGTTCAGGGAGTAGTGCGCCGGGCCGTCGTTGATGGGCGGTGTGCCGGCCCCGCAGTCGCGAGGCGGAACGGGCTTGCCGAACATGCGCTCGTACACGGGCTGCCCGGTGGTGAGAAGCCACTGGTCGGCATGGGAGGTGCCGGCGAGCTCCCAGGTGTGCACGGTCGCCGAGTCCGGCTGCCGGGCGGTCACATGGAACGTCATGTCGGTCTCGGTCAGCACGACGAAGGTCGGCACCCTCAGATCGGTGCGGATGAGAGTCGGATTGGGCATCGTCTCCGCCGGGTCGGCGTTCAGCGGGGGCGGTGCCGCCATGTTGCTGTGGATGAGATAGCCGTCGTACACCCGGGCCACCGGAGCCACCGCGTTGACGTAGGTCGTCAGACGCATCGCGGACTGCGACTCACCCACACCGAGCAGCTTCGTGAACCTGAGTCTCCCGAGCGGGTTCGGTCCGTTCGGGGTGCGCAGCGCCTGCGCCGCCTGCGAGAAGATGTCGTACGAGTACTGGTCGCCGGGGTGGTCGAGAGTTCCGTACCGGGCCTGGTCCCAGGCTTTGAGGCCGGGGTAGTCCCCCGTCGCGTTGACGCCGAGCTGCTGGGCGGAGACGCCGACATAGGCGTAGCCGGAACGCAGGATCTCCTCGCGCATGGTCGTCCAGTCCACCTGCGCGTCAATGCCACCGCTGACGTTGAACCACTCGACCAGGACGGTCCCGTTGAACTTCGCCGGGTCCGCCGGGTAACGGACCAGCATCCGGCTCTGGTACGGGGCCTGCGTGCCCGGTGTCACCTGCCATCTGCCATCCGAGCCGAACGTGCCGTTCCTGGTGTAAGCGGTGGCTGTGCCACCGAACAGGAACTCCCGCTCCACGTAGCCCCTGGCCGCGAGAAGGGCCGGATCCTCCGCCTGGAAGGGGAAACCGTGGCTGCCGGCCGCCGGCAGGGTGATCGCCGGGGACGCGACGGTGCCCGCTCCGGTGCCCGCCCCCGCCCCTGCTCCCGGCGCCGCGGTCGCGGCCGGGCCGCAGATCGCGAGCACCGCGGACGTGCAGACCGCCGTGGCGAGCAGCGCGGTGACGCGCCTGCTCAGTAATCGCGGAAAGGGCATGTTAAACCTCCACCTGTTTTCCGTCCTGAGATGGGAGGCGGCAATTCTTGCGTCAATCTGATCCGAGGTCCCGGGCTCATCCGGTGGCTGGCACCGAAGTGCCATTTCCCGGCGGCGTTCTTTCCGCTCCGTCGCCGGTGGTCGCGGGCTTTTAATTGCTCGGGGAAAGGCTCGCCTTCGGCGCGGAGAATGACCCGGACCGGCGAGGGCCCACAGGTCGTAATCGGGGTCGGGATCGGCGTCGGCGTCGGGGTCGTCAAGGAGCCGGACGCCACAGCGCACGGGACGATGACCCCGCCCAGCGCCCGACCCGCCTGGAACAGAGGGCCTCCGGTCGCGGTTTCGCCAGTACATGACCGACTCACCGTTCGATCCGCACGCCCTGCTCGCGCAGAGCCGGCTCGGTGTCCTGGCCACGATCAGATCGGACGGCCGTCCGCAGCTGTCGCCGGTACTGCCGTTCTACGAGCGGCAGTCCGGAGCCCTCCACGTGTCCATGACCGAGGGACGGGCCAAGACGGCGAACCTGCGCCGGAACCCCTGGGCCGCGCTGGAGGTCACGAGCCCCGACGGCCGGTCCTGGGCGACCGCGGAGGGCCCGGTGACCCTCACCGGGCCGGGGGCGGACCCGCACGGCCCCGAGGTCGAGGCGCTGGTGAACTACTACCGGGTGGCCGCCGGGGAGCATCCGGACTGGCCTGAGTACCGCTCGGTCATGGTGTCCGACCGCAGAGTGCTCATGGTGATGACCGTCGAGCACGTGTACGGCCAACGCCTCGGCTGACTCCGCCGGCGGAGCCGCTCGAATCCCGGTGAGCCCGCCTGGGCCGGACGGCGGAGCGGGCACGCGCGCCCGGTCCTGACGGATCGGCTAGGGTGACGCCATGCTCGCGCGGATGAACTCCTGGTGGCCCGCCACAGTGGCGGCCCACTCCCACCGCGCGTAGATCTCTCCCGCGGCCGCCCTGTCCGGCGGCCGCCGTCGTTTCCCCTTCCGGGGCAGGGCTGACCGCCGAGTCCAGGCGGCCGCCCGGCCACCGAGGAAACGACCATGGAACTGCTCCGCCACCTGCTCGCCGCGCTCGCCGCGGGCGCGGACCCCGGCCCGTTCGCGCTGCTGCGCCGCGACGGCGCCGATCACCTCGACGTCCTCACCGGCGACGTCGAAGTGGTCTCCCAGCTGGCCGACATCCCGCTGCCACCGGGGCCGGCCGGGCCGCGCACGCTGGCGCTCGTGCCGTTCCGGCAGATCGTCGAGCGGGGCTTCGCCTGCGTCGACGACGGTGCCGCGCTGGAGTGCCTGCGGGTCGGCGGACACGAACGGGTGCCGCTGCCGGCCGCCCTCGCGGCGCTGCCGGCTGGTGCCGTGACCGCCACCGGCGGGCGGTTCGACATCGGTGACGAGCGGTACGCCGAGATCGTCGGCGAGGTGCTCCGCGCCGAGATCGGCCGTGGGGAGGGCGCGAACTTCGTCATCCACCGCACCTACACCGCCACGATCGCGGGCCCGCCGCTGGCCGCCGCCCTCGCCGCGCTGCGCCGTCTGCTCATCGGCGAACGCGGCGCCTACTGGACGTTCCTCGTCCACACCGGGACCCGCGTCCTGGTCGGGGCGACCCCGGAGCGGCACGTCAGCGTCGACGAGGGCCTGGTGCGGATGAACCCGATCTCCGGCACCCACCGGCTGCCGGCCTCCGGACCCGACCGCGGCGCGCTGCTGCGGTTCCTGGCTGACCACAAGGAGATCGACGAGCTGTTCATGGTGCTCGACGAGGAGCTGAAGATGATGGCCCGGGTCGCCGAGCGGGGCGGGCAGGTGCTCGGGCCGTACCTCAAGGAGATGTCGCATCTCGTCCACACCGAGTATCTGCTGGCCGGGCGGGGACGCCTCGACGTCCGGGAGGTGCTGCGCGAGACGATGTTCGCCCCGACCGTCACCGGCAGCCCGCTGGAGAACGCCTTCCGGGTGATCGCCCGGCACGAGGGTCGTGGCCGGCGCTACTACGGCGGCGTACTCGCCCTGTTCGGCCGGGACGAGGCGGGCGGGCAGACCCTCGACGCGCCGATCCTGATCCGGACGGCGGAGATCTCACCCGGCGGCGAGCTGCGCGTGCCGGTCGGCGCGACCCTCGTCCGCCATTCCACCCCGGACGGGGAGACGGCGGAGACACATACGAAGGCCGCCGGGCTGCTCGCCGCGCTGGGCCTGCGCCCGTCCGTGACCGCCCCGGAGCCGGCCGCGACCGCCGGCACAGGCGCCGGCGCGACCGCTCCGCTGGGAGCCGACCCGGAGATCGCCGCCGCACTCGCCGGGCGCAACCGCGGCCTGGCCCGGTTCTGGATGTCGGAGCGCACCGCGACGCCGGACACGGTTCCCGGGCTGGCCGGTCGGTCGGCGCTCGTCGTCGACGGCGAGGACACCTTCACCGGGATGCTCGCCCACCAGCTGCGCGCTCTCGGCCTGACGGTCACCGTGCGGCCGTGGCACTCGGCCGGGGACACCACCGGGTTCGACCTGGTGGTGCCCGGCCCCGGCCCGGGAGATCCGACGACGCGTGACGACCCCCGGATGGCAGCGATGCGTGGTGTCGTGGCCGACCTGCTGGCCCGGCGGCGGCCGATGCTCGCCGTCTGCCTCGGCCATCAGCTCCTCGCCGGCCTGCTCGGGCTGCGCCTGCGTCGCCGGGAGGCCACCTACCAGGGGCTGGCTCGCGACATCGACCTGTTCGGCCACCGGCGCCGGGTCGGCTTCTACAGCACGTTCACCGCGGAGTTCGACCAGGACGAGCTCCTCACCTCCCATGGTGTGGTGCGGCTCGCCCGCGACCACATCGGCGGCCACGACCACACCGGCGGCCACGACCACACCGGCGGCCGGGACGCGGCGGTGCACGCGCTGCGCGGGCCGACGTTCGCCGGGCTCCAGTTCCACCCGGAGTCGGTCCTCAGCCTGGACGGTCACGAGGTTCTGCGTGACCTGCTGACGGAGCTGCTGCTCGCCCCCGCCCGGCTGGGCGGTCACTCGACGGCGTAGCGGCGGGGGATCCAGGTCTGGCTGTCGATCGGCGGGCGCTTGTAGGCCCGGTCCTGGCGCGGCGGCAGGTCGACGGCGGGGTAGGGGAGGGCCTCGTAGGGCACCATCGACAGCAGATGGCTGATCAGGTTCAGCCGGGCGCTGCGCTTGTCGTCCGCGTCGACCACGTACCACGGGGCCTGCCGGATGTCGGTGTAGGCGAACTACACGAACATCATTAGGGGCATGGCCCTTAGAGGAAATCCCTTGCAAGACAAGGGATATTAAGATCCGTTAGGGAGACACGCTACGCGCTAGGCGTTTGTACGTACGGATATTTTCAGGCGCGATCGTCTACCCTCCTGGGTCATGCCACCTGCCCCGGTCGATCTGTCAGCCGCCGCCTGCCGCGCCGAATGGGAGTCCTATCTGCGCAGCTACTGGCGCAACGCGAAGATCAAAGGACTCGCGCCCTCGACCATCCGCCTCTACGGGATCGCGTTGGGGCGGATGGTCGACCACCTCGTGTCGCTGCCCGAAGGAGAGAGGCCGTCAGGGCCGGGGGACACCCGACTGGTCCGTGATGGCATCGAGGATCTACTGGCGAGCAGTTCGGGGACGCTGGCAGCGGTCACGATCGAGAACCGTCGTCTCATTATGCGAGCGTTCTTCAAGTTTCTTGTTGATCGTGAAGATATAGACGTATCGCCAATGGCAAAGATTGAACCTATCCGGGCGCAGGCAAAGCCGCGACCCGTAATTGATCAGGAGACCGTGGTCGCCCTGCTCAACACCTGCCGCACAGGCAAGACGTTCCGAGACCGCCGCGACTACGCGATCATCCGGACCTTCCTCTCGACCGGCGCCCGGCGGGCAGAGATCGTCGGCCTCACCCTCGACGACCTCGACATGACGCGAGACAGGATCACGGTCCTCGGCAAGGGCAACAAGGCGCGAACTGTAACCTTCGGGAACAAGACCGCCGACGCGCTCGACCGGTACCTCCGGGAGCGCGCCCGGCATCGCTCAGCCCGCATCCCCGCCCTGTGGCTTTCCTCCCGGGGGACTCAGGGCTTGGGGTACGGCGCGATGCGCGGGGTACTCCAACTGCGCGCTCGCCAAGCCGGGATCACGCAAGACCTGCACTGGCACCTGTTCCGCCACCTGTATGCAGACCGGCATCTACGCGAAGGCGGCAACGAGGGCGACCTGATGGAAATCATGGGATGGGACTCCACGGCGATGGTCCGTCACTACGCCAAGGCGACCGCCGCTGACCGGGCGCTGACGTACGCCAAGCGCGTGGCCACGGACGACCGCTATTAGCCCACAGTGGTACGAGCACACTGTGGGATGCACAGTCCGTGACGAACAGGATTCACGTGCCCCGTCACGACACGTAGCCAACACAGCCCTGTAGATGCACGACCCACGCGGGTCGGCTGTGCTGGACTTGCCCCATGCACATCGGGGGGAAGGCTGAGGAATCCAGCCTCCGGTCCGCCGTCAGCGCGCGCCTACGCGACATGATGTTGCATGTCGACGCATCATTTCCGCATGACAGCCAGCCCGAGGCAGACAGCAGCACGTATCGGGGGATACGCGCGAGCCGCCCATGGCGGCGGGACGTCCGCGAACGCGCGTGCGATGAACGAGGGGAAACGCCGGCGGGCCCGAGAGGCCGTCCTGGCCGCCGCCGAGCGGCGCGGGGAGACTCTCACCGATTCCGACGTGAACCGGGCCGTGGACGCGGCGATCAGAGCGCAGGCTTTGCGCGCCTCCGCGGCCTCGGTGGCCGCGCGTCGGCGCGCGGCGGCAGCGCCGGGGTCGTCAACGGCCAAGCCGTAGGGGGCGAAGCGCGCGTGGGGGATATTGGTGAATCGTCTGACCGGTGCCGCGAGGCGGCTGAGCGGAGGGCCTGGGAGGAGTTCGTCGACGCCGAAGACGACGAGATACTCCCCGGGTTCGATGAGATGGCCGAAACGGTTCAGCGTCTACGCGGGTATGCCGCAGTCATGAAGGACGGTAGTGCTAGCGAAAAAGCCCGCTCCGACGCCGTTGCTGCGCATCGGGCTACCCGTCAGACTCTTGAGGAATTTCAAGCGGTGATGGGCTACCAGTCAGAGTCCTAGCGAGAGCTTCACCCAGCCGCTTTTTCTCGCCGCTGGGTAGCCCACGGGCGTGATTGTACATTCCTGTTGCCTTCGTGACGGTAGTTTCTGTCATTTCCGGTTCGCGGGCGTCGTCGTCACTGTCTGTATCGGAGGAGGGCTGCTCGCTCGTCATCTGGACGCTACCCAGCACGGCCATCTCCATCACCCAAAGTAGTCGGCTGCGGCCCGGCTCGGGCATCCTCACGAGGCGGTCCGCGACTACCTGGGCCCGCGCGGCCAGTGCTGCCTCCGCGCTCTCGGTCTCCGGATCGGCAGCCCGCCGGCCGGCAGGCTGCACGGACGCCTTCGCCGCTTCATCCACCCTGGCCGGATGGATGCCTAGACCGCGGGCCAGTGCGGCGATCGTCGCCGAGGTTGGAAACCGCTGGATTGGCTTTTCTTGCATCCTCCACACCGTCGTCCGGTCGAGCGCGCCCGTGCCGTCGGCCGAGGCTGACCGGCGGGCGATCTCGGAAGGGTTCCACGGCGCGTCGCGGATGAGCCGCTGGAGGGGCGTGGCTGAGTCGGCGGTCTGAGCGGTGGCCGCCTCGGGCTCGCCGGGGTCCGGGGATAGGGAGGTCACCTGCCCATCGTGCCAGGACGGATGGGCGCGTACGGGGACGCTACGCACCCTCTCGACTGGTGCGAGTTGTGTTCCCCGTGGGCGCGTCGTGTCGCGCCTCCTTGCCTCTGCGTAGCGAGCTGCGTAGTGTTGCGTAGCGAAACAACATCACGATGTAACACGGTGCAACCAACCTGAGGGGAGGTGAAACCACTGATGCGAATCCGGGCTAACCACCTGCCAATCGACAGTGAAGGGCTGGACAGCGCGATGACCAAGGTCGGCTGGACCGAACGCGGCCTCGCCGCCGAGGTGCGCCCCACGTTCGACACCAGCCACGCACTCATACATCAACTACGCATAGGCGCCGTCCGCAGCACCCGGAGAGAGCGGGTCGAACGAATCGCCGAAGCCCTCGGCGTACCCATCACCGCGATCACCAGACACGGCGCGGACCAGCCCCAGACATGACCGGGGCCCCACTCCCACCCCAGGCGCGGCAAAGCGGGGGGCGTGGAGCGGGGCCCGGCGACTACCCCAGTGGAGCAGCAGTGACTAACAGTACGACACCGCGCAGGGCAGGTCGGCTCTACCGGCTGCCGCTCATCTGCGGCCACAACATCCAGATCCCCGGAGACACCGTCATCCTCGGCGCCCCCGACGCGCAGCACCCGCACTGCCCGGCCTGCCGGACCCGCCGGCCCTACGCGCCGCTCAGCCCCACGGGTCTGCTCGCCGGAGCCGTTGATGGTGGGCCGCTCGCCCTGGTGGTCGCGCTGGGTCTCCTCGACGACGGCGACCCGCTCGACGACATCATCGGGGTGCCGGTATGAACGCCCTCGCCATGCCGGCCGCCGCGCTGGCCTTCGAGAAGATCGTGTTCGTGGATCTGGAGACCACCGCGCTCGACCCCACCCGGGGTGGGGAGTCATGGGAGTTCGGGCTGATCGTCCGTCGTCGGGGCAAGCCCGACGAGGAGTGGCAGGTGATGGTCCGTCCGGACCTGGACCGGGCAGACCCGCAGGCTTTGCGGATCGGCCGCTACTACGAGCGCACGGCGGGGCTGTCCGATGCCGACGGCAGCTGGCACGACCTTGCCGGGGAGAGCGACGACGGGTGGCGGCGCTGGTCGGACCCGTTCGCGTTCGCGCGCTGGCTGGCCCCCACGCTAGACGGCGCCGTACTCATCGGCTCCAACGCCTCGTTCGACGCGGGCCACCTACGCCCGTGGCTGCGCCATCACGGCCAGGCCCTCATCTGCCATTACCGGCCCGTGGACATCGGCGCCGTCGCGTGGGGCTTCTACCTCGGGACCGCGTTCGGGGAGCGGCCGGACGGCGCCGGTGCCGACGAGCGCGCGCTCACCCTGCCCTGGTCGTCCACCTCGCTCGCCGAGGGACTCGGCGTGCACAGCGACCCGGCCCACCGGCACGAGGCGCTGGCCGATGCCCGTCACGTGCGGGACGTCTTCGACCGGGTGCTGTCCCTGGCCGGTCTGACGTCACGGACCCCGGTCCCGGTCCCGGTGCCCTACTCCGATGAGCCTCCGTTCTGATGGGCACCGAGATCGCGCTCCGGCCCACCCTTTACCGCGGCGGCCAGGTCCGTATCGACGATGGATACCGGCCGCCCCGCGACACCTGCGACCCTCGGTGGGGGGCGTGCACTGAACACCGGCCCGGCTGTGACTGCCGTGAGGCCGAGCACGCCGAGTACGTTGCCGAGCTGCTCAGTGAGTTGCGGCACCTGCGCGAGGTCGTCGAGGGCCTGTGGCGCTACAGCCCGGCCGACGTCCGGGACAGCGTGTATGCCGCGGTGTACCGGGCGGCCCTCACCCCGTACGAGGATGCGCGAGCCCAGGGCATGCGGCAGGCGTTGTACCGGCTCGCGCACGACACCCGCCTGTCCCCCGACCAGGTCCGCGCGGTCGCGCTCGGCGCGCTGAACGCTCCGGTCCCTGACGAGGGGCCGGTGTTCTGATGGCCGACCAGGACGATGAGCACTGGTACGACAACCCGTGGTGGACGCCCGGCCGCGACCCGGAGAGCGACCGTCGGTGGCCATCCGTGACAACGATCCTCGGGCGCACGTTCGTCAAGTGGCAGCTTCGCCCCTGGGCGGCGCGGGAAGCCGCCGGGTTCGCGTTCGACAACGGCCCGATCCTCGCGGACCTTGCCGAGGAGCGGGCCCGTACCGCGGCCGGGCTCACCGACCGAGCGGGCCCAGTGCCGGCCCGTGCTGCGGTGGAAGGCCGCAACGTCGCGGTCACGCTCGCCGCCGAGACGAGCGACCGGATCGCCGATGACGCCGCGGAAACCGGCGTGCAGGTCCACGCCTGGCTGGAAGCCCACCTGAAGGGTGAGCCGCGGAACTTCGACGACGACGCCTGGCGGCGCATCACCCCGTTCATTCCGGTGCTGCTGGACTTCCTCGCTCGCTGCGCCCCGGACCCGGACCAGATCGTGTGGGCGGAAGCCACCGTTCACCACGAGGTGCTCCGCTACTCCGGGACCACTGACCTCGGGCTGATCCTGCCGTTCCCGCTTCCGGTGATCGAGCGCCTGCCCCGCGAGCAGGGCGGCGGCGCGCGGCTCCTCGGCGTCATCCCTGCCGGCGTCGTGATCGTCGTCGATCTGAAGACCGGCAAGGAGGTGCGGCCCGACGCCGCTCACCAGCTGGTGGGCTACGCCGAGTGCACCCACCTAGACCCGAAGACCGGCGGCCCCCTGGTCCGGATGCCGCGGGCCGGCGGCGGCGCGGTCCTCCACGTCACCCCTGCTGGCTGGAAGTTGCACCCCGTGCTGCTGACCAAGGGGATGCGGCACGCCTGGCGCCACGCCGTCGGATGGTTCCACGGCCCCCACACCCACCACCGGGCCGCCGCCGGCATCGGCGTGCAGCCCGACGGCGACAGCCTGTCCCTGACTGGCCTGCCCGGTATCCCCGCCGCGGTCGCCGCCGCGCTCGCGCTCCAGCAGGAGCCGGTGCTGACCCTGGCCGACCTGGAGCAGTACGGCCCGGCCGCCTACCTGGGCACGCCCGGCATCGGAGCGAAGCGCTTGGAGCTCGCCCGCGGCCTGCTCGCGCTCGAAGGCCGGGCCTGGCCGGACACCACCCCCGCCGGCACGACCAGCAGAAAGGCGGCCTGACATGCCGATCCTCGTCGCGTCCATCCGCCAGGCGCAGCAGGCCGGAGCCCAGGACGGCCGTATCCGCCCCGGCACCTCCGCCACCTACCAGAAGCGCGGCGGCGGCGAAGGTATCCGCCCCGTCAAGCTGGAGACCTGGCGCCTCACGTCCACGTCGCGGGAGGCGATCGAGGCTGCCGCCGCGCTGTGGGGAGGCGTCCCGCAGATCTGGCAGAAGCCCGCCCGCGGAGGCGACGGCGGCCCGCGGCGCGGGCCGCAGCCAGCCCCCGAATGGGAGGTCATCACCACCACCCGAGAACTCCCCGTGCACCTGCTCCCCTCCAACGCGGTGGATCAGTGGATGGAACTGTGGTCCGGAGGCCGGTGCGTGCGGCGCTGCACCGGCCCAGGCGGGATCAACCAGAAGACCGGCGACGGATGCGAATGCCCGGAGGATGACCGGACCAGGGTCGCGCTGTCCCGGCAGAACCCGCCTGCCGCGTGCCGGCCGGTGAGCCGCCTCCGGGTCCGCCTCGTCGACCTGCCCGGCGTCGGGGTGTGGCGCGTGGACTGCGGCGGCTACAACGGCACCGTCGAGCAGGGCGGCACGATCCGCACCCTCGACGAGCTGCTCGCCGGCCAGCCGCGGCTGATCGCGGCCACGCTGGTGCTGGACTGGCGGACTTCCCCCGGCGCCCCGGGAGAGCCGGGCCACACGTTCGTCGTGCCGCGTCTCATCGTCCCGGAGTCGGAGAGCGCGATCCTGGCGCAGACCCGGACTATGGCCGAACTCGCCGCCGGCCGGGACCGCGCTCCCCTGGGTATGCCGACCAGCCGGCCGCAGATCACTGCCGGGCCCGCCGGCCCGACCGCACCGCAGGCCCTGCCGACTACCCGGCCCGGCCTCGACCCGGCTGGCCCCACCGAGTACAGCCCCGAACAGATCATCAACATGATCCGCCGGGCCGTGCAGGACCTGAACAAGATCCCCGCCGCTGCCCCTGACCGTGTCCAGCAGATCCGCGCCGTCGCAACCAAGGCCGGCAGCTTCCGGTTCCGGCTGCTCGACGAGTGCCTGCCCGAAGACCTGCTTCCACCCGGCGCACCCCTCACCCCGCTACGCGCGCACATCCTCGACCTGCTCGCCGCCGAAGCGCAGGCCACCCCCGACCCCGAAACCGCCACCGTCTGATGACCATCACGAACGCCGGTCCCGCCCAGCCCACGCCGGGCGGGACCGGCCCCACCCCGGTACCCGACCGGGCAATCAGCCACATCGCCGAACTCGTCGAATCCGATCATGCCACCCGGCGCCGGCTCGCCGCCGCCGCCGAAGCCCTCGCCGGAGTCATCGCCGCCGAGACGCTCCGCGAAGGGCAGACCCTCGCCGCATCCGCGCTGCTCCACCTCACTCGGTCCGGCCCACCCAGGGAGACACCTGATGATCGTCCGTGACAGTGCGGTCGGCCTCCTCATCGGCGCCACCATCGTCGGTGCCATCGCCGCCGCCACCCTTCCCGCGGCGAGCGTCGCTCTCGTCGCCCGAGTCCTGACCAGGAGCAACCCCCGATGACCTCACCTGACGGCCTGCGCTCCTGCCCGGCCTCGCCGTGTGGAGTCCGCATCCCAAGCACGATGATCATGTGTGGTCGGCACTGGGTGATCATCCCGGCCGACCTGCGTCGCCTCATCGGCGAGGAGTACCAGCCCGGACAGGCCCGCCAGTCAGCGGCGTACGAGACGGCCCTGGCTTCCGCCATCGACCACGTCACCGCCGCGCCCCGGCCCCATCCGACCCACCCGGCCGGCACCGCACGCCGCCGCCCGGACCGGCGCGCGCACGGCATGCCAGACGGAGCCGTCCCCGTCGACCTGCTCGCAGACAACGCCGCGGTGGTCCTCGTCGACAACGACGGGATCGCCCGCGTCCAGCTCCACGCCTGCCGGATGACCATGGAGCAGCTCGCCGAGCACCTGCACTCCGTCGCTGACGCCCTCGTGGCCGGCAGCGGGAACGACCAGTGAGCGGCAACCCGACCGCCCCGCCGGCCGTGCTCCGCGACCAGATCCGCCGCGCGGCGAAGGACATCGGGGCCAAGGCCGCGTCCGTAGCCGCGCTCTCCCTCTTGGGTAGGTGGCGGTCCGTTAGGACAACGGTCTATCTCCAGGTCCGCCTGGACCCCTCGGCGGATGATGAGCCTATTGGCGCGTTCCTGCGGGCGCTTCCCGCCGAGCACGCCGCCCGCTGGGACCCGGAGACCATCTACACGATCATGGCAGCTGCTGGCCGGCTCGCCGAGCAGGTACCGGACAGCGCCCTCCCCGACCTCGCCACGATCGTCGGTCTGGACGCGGCCGGCGGGCCGAAGCCCGGCTGACTGGCTCCGGCCCGCGCGGAACACGGAAACGGCCCTGCCCCCAGGGTGCAGGGCCGTTTCCGTCCCGGGACGACTCAGCCGGCCGTCGCACCGACTCGCAGCCCAGCGAGGCGGGCCCAGCACAACGCCGCTGCGTGAGCATCATCCACCGGGTCATGCGCGGTGAGATCCGGCCGGCCGCAGAACTCCCGCCGGTCCACGTCCGGATCGAACCCGGCCATCCACAACGCCGACGCAAGCTCGTGCAGCGGGTACGGTCCACGCTTCCACCGGCCCGCCGCGTCCTGCTCGACCGCGGCCCGGAACAGACCCGCCTCGACCGGCGCACCGACGTCAGCGACACACTCGACGCCGTCCCGGTGCTTCTCCCAGAACCCCCAGAAGCCGTCTAGGAGCACCGCCCGCGAGGGGTACACCGGCAGGTCCACCACCGGCACCACGTGCGCCCGGGTCCAGGGGTCCGTGACCTCCCCAGGACTGATCTGCCCGCGGAATCTCGCCTGCACCGCGCCGGTGTCGGGGTCGAGCACGACGGCGCCGACTGCCCACACCCTGCCGTAGAGCCCGTCTGTCTCAGCGTCCACACCGAAGATCCGAGTCATGTGCGCACGGTACCCACCCGACCGCCTGGAGTTGTGACACGGAGGGCGGATGTATAGACGAGCTTGACGGCCACCTACGTCGAGCGGCACCCGCACCGGACCTGTCTCGGCGTGGTCACCGCCCGACCCCAGTCCCTCTGACACGGGGTTACGACACGCCCAATCGGTCAACGATCATCCCCCGTGGAACACCCCGCGCCAGTCCCGCTAGCCTCCCGGCCTCGGCTCCAGCAGCGTGCGGGCGACCCGATGAAGGGCCGGGCAGAGCCCGGCCTCGTCCCGGTAGTGGGTGAAGTCGCTGAGGATGCCGGCGGCGTTCGCGAGGATCGCGTACCGGCCGGACGGGCTGTCCAGCACATCCGCGAACAGACTGAAGATCTGCGCGGCCACCGTGGGGACAGCGAGCGCGGTGCAGTACAACCGGGCCGCCCCGTACCCGGCCACATTGACCCCCCAGTGCTCCCAGTCCAGGATCATCAGGTTCGGCACGGTGATGTTGCCCCAGTGCAGATCAAGATGCTCGGTGGACCCCCATCTCGGCACGACGTCGGCGGGCAGCGACCAGCCGAAGGCGTGGAACAGGTTGGCGTACCGGTCAGGCCGGTTCCCCCAGATCTCCCGGGTGGTCGGCTGGCCGGCGAGCGCATCCAACGAGGTCCGCAGGCCAGCGAGCCAGCCCGGGGACAGGTCGACCGGCCGCTCGAGGTACTGGTCCCCGGGGGTTGCGACCGGGTCGGACGCGTAGGTCATCAGCTCGGCGCAGACCGGGATCGGCACCGGGTCGGGGCCGGTCGTCCACTCGGTGCTGTCGAGCAGCTCCGGCTTGCGGATGCCGGTCAGCACCGCAGCGTCGCGCGTGCCTCGCCACGGTTCCAGGTCCATGGCATCCGCGATGAACGGCGCGACCCGCAGCCACGCCGTTTCCCCGCGGTGGGTCACCGGTCCGCCGATGACGTTCCCGGATGCGCTGGGCGTCGGCGTGGCCTGCGGCTCGACGTCGAGCCGTGCCGCGCCGTCGCGCCAGACCGTCTCCATCCAGGCGTCATCGACCTGGACCGGCAACCACTTCATCCGCTGATCACTTCCCCTTCGGCTTGCAGTTCGACCCCTTGTTTCCCGTGTCCGACGGGGTGCACGACGGGGCGCACGACGACGCCGGGGCGCACTTCGGGTTCGGCTTGCATGCCACCGTCGTCGTGCGGCGGAGCTGGTCGAGGCGCTCCACCTGCGCGCTGAACGACCCGCCCGCGAGGATCGCCCCGAGCGCGGTCGAGTGGACGTTCCCGGCGACAGCATGCCGGGTGAACACGCACGGGGTCACGGTGCCGTCCGGGCCGATGGCGGCGGTGCCGTGCCCGCAGTCCCCGCAGGTGCCGCCCAGGTCGACGTCGATGGTGGCGGCGCGGCCGAAGCCGCGGGCCTGGTCCATGCCGATCTCTTCGTCGGACACGCCGAGGGTGAGCAGGTCGGCGTGGGCGGCATCGACGTCCCCGCCGTTACCGGTGTCGATCAGCCCGACCCGCAGCGGCACCGAGCGGCGGACCGCTTCGGCGATGTTCGCGCGGGTCCGGCCGTGGGAGCCCTTCCGACCGGTGACCGCCTCGTGCCCGGCTGGGTCGGCGGCGTAGTAGCTGGTTGCCAGCCGGACTCCCGGCCGGGTGAATACCTTCCACAGCGCGTCGGTGACGTGGAGCAGGTTCGTGTAGATCTCCACGTCGATGCCGGCCGTCAGCGCGTAGTCGACCAGGTCGGGTAGGTCGGGGTGGAGAGTCGGTTCACCACCGATGAGCTGGACCATGCCCACCTCGAGTTCGGCGGCGGCGTCGATCACCGCGCGCCAATCGGTGGTGCTCATCGTCCCGTGGTCCCCGAGGGGGGACGAGTCGGCGTAGCAGTGGGTGCATTCGAGCTGGCACCGCCCGGTGATCTCCAACCATAGGAACGTAGTCGGCTCGACGGTCGCAGTGGACATGATCGTGCTCCTCCTGTCGCGGGTGACTCCGCAAGGCGCCGCCTGCCCCGGCGGATCTGATCGGCACCGGAGCAGGCGGCTGGGCCCATCCCGACCGCGTCAGATGGCCAGCCGGCGCAGTCGGGATGGGGACTGGTGGGGCCGCCCGTCCCCTGGCGGCCCCGGTCTTAGGCGCCGGCGCCGGACTGCCGGCGGCGGCAGATACGACACCCGAAGACGGATCTTCGGGTGCGGCCCCGGACGTGCGGTGCGATCGGGCGCCGCCGTCCGGGGCCGGCCGCGTCGACGTCGCTGCCCGGCCCGGATGTGCCGTCGGCGGGCCTGGGGGGCGTCGGATCGCGGCCCTCCCCGGCGCGTTCGGGTTCGGGAGCCATCGTGTGTCCCTCCTCCTGCGCCGGGGGTGAAAGTCCGGCTACTCTGCCGGCACACATGAAGTCTGTTTAGGTACGGGATCAGTTACAAGATGTGTGTAGGTGTGGTGTAGGTGTGGTGTAGCGACTACACACACCCCGGGCCGCAGGGGGCAGGCATGGAGCCGTGGAAGCTGGAACTGGCGGCGCTTGCACGGCGAGTCACCGAGTTACGCGGCTCGATGCCGAAGACCCGGTTCGCTGAAGGGGCGGGCATCGACCGCCCCGCACTGATCAACATGGAGAGCGGTGTTCGGCTGATGTCGGAGACCGCGGCCCGCAAGCTCGATGCGTATTGCGGAACCGGCGATGAACTCACACGCTGGAGAAGCAAGGTCGCTGCGATGAAAGCCGGCTTGCCGGACAGGGAGGTGAGTCCGACGGACCGTCGTGATCTGCTCCGGCTCGGCACGCTCGGTGTGACCACGCCGGCGATAGCCGCCGCGCTCGACGTCGCGGCCCGCGCGTCCGCGGCACTCGCCGCCGAGTCCGCGGCGGTCAGCCCCGTGAAGCTCGCCCAGCTCGAAGGTGACGCGACCGCGATCGCGGTCCGCTACTGGTCCACCCCTTTGGACGAGCTGCTCCCGGTCGTTCTCGACCGGCTGTCGGCCGCGATCACACTGCTCGACAGCCGGCTTCGGCTCGATGACCGGACGACCGTGACCCGGCTCGCTGGCACGTACGCCTACTATGCGTCGAGGATCGGTGGGCACATCGGCCGTCCCGAGCTCGCGCCGTTCGGTGCGCTGGCCGCGCAGTACGCCGACCAGGCGAACGACCCGATCCTGACGGGGAGCATCGCGGGGAACCGGTCGTGCGCGGCCCGGGAAGCCGGCCGGTTCGACGAGGCGGCGGACATCGCAGGCCGGGCGATCCCCGGCGCCCATCCGTACGTGCGTCCCCGGCTCGCCGCCTACCAGGCGGTGGCGCTCGGCGCGGCCGGACGCCACGACGAGGCGTTGGACGTGTTGCGGCTGATGGCAGGCGCACCCGCCGGCCTGCCCCCGGCACCAGGGGCCGGGCTGTGGGACGAGGGTGAGGAGCTGGTGTACGGGTCGCTGACCTACGCGGAGATCGGCCGTGCCGCCGAGGTGCGGCCCCGGGTCGCGGAGGCGTTGTCCGGGCTACCCGCCGAGGAGTTTCAGGCGCGGGCGCTGGTCACGTTCGCCGGTGCGCAGGTCCTCGCCGTGTCGGACCCGGGGGCGGCGGCGGCCGGCGGGCTGGAGACCCTGGCGTTGGATGCGGCGTGGCCGACTCAGTCGGTGCGGGGCCGGGTGGCCCGACTGCACCGGTCGCTGACTCTGTCAGCGCCGGACGCCGATGGCGTAGCGGAGCTGGGGAGGGCGCTGGCAGGCGGCCAGCCATGTCCGTCGTGGCTGTGAGCTAATACTGCAACGGCACTTGTGGGTGTCCTCGCCGTCGGTAGTGGCAGCGTCTGGCCTGGTGTTGACGGCGTCTGCGCCAGGTCGACCAGGCCCAGACGAAGGCGGGTGGGTGGAGCCGGTGGAGGAGGGTGGCGATCAGTCTGCGGATCTCCGGTACTGTCAGTCCGATCATGTCCTGACAGGTGTGGGTGCTGCCCCTTTTACCTGCTCGGCGCGGACGGCGGCGAGGGTGGCGTAGGCGAGCATGGACAGGGTGATGTGGGCGTACCAGGCCCGCCAGTCGCGGACCTGGTAGTCGTC